>NZ_JBFAJY010000010.1:0-165816 GCF_040655445.1 Streptomyces sp. NPDC050423 | reverse complement strand
GGGGCTGGGAGCTCTGGGTGCGTGGGTCCTGCGGCGGGCGTGAGGGCTGGTCTCCTGCTGCGCCGCACTCCGCGTCGGTGGCCCTGCCGCGCACCGAGCCGTAAGGTTCTCTGACGTGTTCAGACGACGTCCGCAGTTGTTGTGGTTGCTGGTTCCCTACGTGCTCTACCTGGGGGCGCTGCCGCTGGTGAACCGGGTCCGTCCCGTGGTTCTCGGGCTGCCGTTCCTCTTCCTCTGGCTGCTCGGGGCGACGGTGCTGACCCCCGTCGCCGTGTGGCTGACCCGGCGGGGGGACCGCCGGTGAACGCCGCCGTCGCGACCTCCGTCTTCGGGGTCTTCATGGTCGCCACCGTGGCCCTCGGACTGTTCGCCGTGCGCGGGCGGCGCGGCAGGGGCGGGGGAGAGGGCGGCGGACTCGCCGAATGGTCGGTGGGCGGGCGCAGTCTGGGGACCGTCTTCATCTGGGTGCTGATGGCCGGCGAGGGCTACACCAGCTTCAGCTATCTCGGCGCCGCCGGTTGGGGCTACAACTACGGGGCACCGGTGCTCTACGTGGTGGCGTACATGTCCTGCGGCTACGCCGTCGGCTATGTCGTCGGGCCCATGCTCTGGGCGTACGCGCGCAAGCACGGCCTCGTCGGGATCACCGACATGGTGGCCCACCGCTTCGCACGGCCCTGGCTCGGGGCGCTCGTCGCCGTCCTCGCGACCGTCTTCCTCCTCCCGTACATCCAGCTCCAGATCACCGGCATGGGCGTGGTCGTCTCGACGATCTCCTACGGCGCGATCAGTCTGAACTGGGCCTACTTCATCGCCTTCGCCGTCACCACCGGCTTCGTCGTCGTGAGCGGGCTGCGTGGCAGCGCGTGGGTGTCCGTGCTGAAGGACGTGATGGTGATCGCCACGCTGGGCTTCCTAGCCGTCTACGTACCGACGCACTACTTCGACGGTTACGGGCCCTTCCTCGACCGGCTCGTCACCGAGAAGAGCGAGTGGCTGACCTTCCCCGGGCACGGGGACAGCGGGCTCGGGCAGGCCTGGTTCATCACCACCTCGTTCCTCAACTCCCTCACCGTCGTGATCTTCCCGACGACCGTCGCCGGCTACCTCGGCGCGAGGAACGCGGACGTGCTGCGGCGCAACGCGATGTGGCTGCCCGCCTACAACGTCCTGCTGTTCGTGCCGATGCTGCTCGGCATGGCGGCCCTGTTCGTCGTGCCGGGGCTGGTCGGGGCCGAGTCCAACCTGGCCCTCTTCAAGCTGGTCGTGGACTCGCTGCCGGCTTGGTCGGTCGGGGTCATCGGCGTCGCGGCCGCCCTCTCCTCGATCGTGCCGATGGCCGTCTTCATGCTGGTCATCGGCACGATGTGGGGACGCAGCGTGCTCTCGCTCGTGCCGCGCTGGGAGCGGCGGCAGAAGGGCGCGGCCCAGGTGGTCGTCGTGATCGCGGGGGGCCTGGCCCTGCTGCTCACCTACACCGCCCCGAACACCCTCGTGCGGCTCTCGCTGATCTCGTACGAGGGGATGGCGCAGCTGCTCCCCATGGTGCTGCTCGGGCTGATGTGGCGGCGGTTGACGCTGCTCGGGGCGATGAGCGGGCTGGTCGTCGGGGTGGGTGTGGTGTGCGGGTTCGTCTTCACGGAGAACGATCCGGTGTGGGGCGTGAACGCGGGCATCGTCGCGCTCGGCGCGAATCTGGCCGTCGCGCTGGCGGTGACGTACGCGGGGCCGCGCGAGCACGACGAGCGGCCGGACGAGGAGGTGCTCGCCCGGGACGAGATCGATGGGGCCGGGGACGAGGAGCGCGCGGTGGCGGCGGGATGAGGGGGGCTGTGCGAGTGCCCGGTCCGCGCCGTGCCCGTACCGCCCGAGGACGTCGAGATGCGGCCCGGTGACGGGCAGGACCTGGATCCGGACAATCCGGTCTGCCGCGCGCCGCTCCGGCCCCGTCGGCTCCTGCTGCCCATCGGGGCCGATCGGGACTGATCGCGCATGAAGCCGGTTGACGGCGATCGTGTATAACGGTTAAAGGCTGAAGTGCCGCTTCACAGCGCGGCCGAGGGAGCGCGAGAGGGGGAGGATCCGTGGACGCAGGTGCCATGAACCGCCTGCGCGGCGTCCTCGCCCGGCTGCTCCGTCCCGCCGGACTCCTGCTCTTCTTCCTCACCGAGGTCCTGCTCGCCGAGGGCGGCAGCCTCTCCGCCGCGGTCGCGCTCGCCGCCACCGCGGCCGCCGGTACCGCACTCGTCGCCTGCTCGGTCATCAGCGCACGCTGCGCCGTCCCGGTGCCCCGCACCCGGGTCCGTACCGCCATGCGCGACCGGGAGAAACGCACCGCGTTCCTGCCGCAACGAGACCCCGACGCCAAGGGGCGCAGGCGCCCCCGAGCCCCCGGCCGTGTCCTCCTGACGGCCGCGTAGGGCTCCCCTCTCCTTTTCTTCCCTCCTTCGTCCAGGTGCGTACGCCGTGTGCGCGTACGCGTGGGCGCCCCGCGCGGATCGTCATGCCGAAGCTGATCCACTTCCCGGCACGACGAGACCCCCGGAGGGCTCATCCATGTCCGCCTTCATGTCCGCTTTCGCCAGCCTGGTCGGCGCCTTCGCCGATCTGCTCCACCCGTTCTTCCAGACCGCGTCCACCGCTGCCGCGATCGTGCTCTTCACCGCGCTCGTACGGCTCGCCGTGCACCCCCTGTCGCGGGCCGCGGCACGCGGGCAGAAGGCGCAGCGCCGGCTCCAGCCGCAGATCGCCGAACTGCGCAAGAAGCACCGCAAGAACCCCGAGCGGATGCAGAAGGCGCTCATGGAGCTGCACAAGGAGGAGAAGGTCTCGCCGCTCTCCGGCTGCCTGCCCAGCCTGCTCCAGATGCCGGCCTTCTTCCTGCTCTACCACCTCTTCTCCAGCCAGAAGATCGGCAACGACCCCAACGAACTCCTCGGCCACCAGCTCTTCGGCGCCCCGCTGGGCGAGCGCTGGCACGACGCGCTGGCGCACGGTGGGATGTTCGGGGCGCAGGGCCTCGTGTACGTGGGGCTGTTCGTGATCGTCGCCGCGGTCGCCACCTTCAACTACGGGCGTACGAAGCGACAGATGGCCGTCAATCCCGTCACCCCGACCGCCGGGCCCGACGGACAGCCGGTCCCGGGCATGGGGGCGATGACGAAGGTGATGCCGCTGATGTCCTTCTTCACCCTGTTCACCGTGGCCTTCGTGCCGCTGGCCGCCGCCCTGTACGTCGTCACCAGCACCACCTGGACCGCGGTCGAACGGGCCTGCCTCTACCGCGACATGCCGGCCGCGGGCGCCGCCCTGGCCACCGCCGCCTAGGGGCACGCCGGTCCAGTGTGTGAACAGGGTCTTGCGGAGTGATCGGATGTCTTGGACGATCGGACAAGCCTGCGATGGCCGCAACCCATCCGACGGGCCCGATCTCGACCAAGGGGAGACAGACCGTTGAAGCTGCTTCGTGTGGGTACGGCAGGCGCGGAACGACCGGCACTGCTGGATGAGGACGGAACCCTGCGTGACCTGTCGGGAGTCGTCCCCGACATCGACAGCGCGCTGCTCGCCGACGAGGGTGCGCTGGCCCGGGTCCGGGCCGCCGCGGCCGCGCCCGGCGAGCTGCCGGTGCTCGACGCCGGGGGGTTGCGGGTGGGTCCGCCGCTCGCCCGGATCGGCAAGATCGTGTGCATCGGGCTGAACTACCACGACCACGCCACGGAGACCGGTGCGCAGATCCCGGGCGAGCCGATCCTGTTCTTCAAGGCGCCGGACACCGTCGTCGGGCCCGAGGACACGGTGCTCGTGCCGCGCGGCAGCGAGAAGACCGACTGGGAGGTCGAGCTCGCGGTCGTCATCGGGCGCACCGCCCGCTACCTGGACTCCGCCGAGGACGGGCTCGCGCACGTCGCCGGATACGCGGTCGCGCACGATGTCTCCGAGCGCGAGTTCCAGATCGAGCGCGGCGGCACCTGGGACAAGGGCAAGAACTGCGAGACGTTCAACCCGCTGGGGCCGTGGCTGGTGACGGCCGACGAGGTGGCCGACCCGCAGGCGCTGTCGCTGAAGCTCTGGGTCAACGGTGAGCTGAAGCAGGACGGCACGACGGCCGAGCAGATCTTCCCGGTCGGCGAGGTGGTGCGCTACCTGAGCCACTTCATGACGCTTTACCCGGGCGACGTGATCAACACCGGTACGCCGGCGGGGGTGGCGATGGGGCAGCCCGAGCCGAAGCCGTATCTGCGGGCCGGGGATGTCGTGGAGCTGGAGATCGCGGGGCTGGGGCGGCAGCGGCAGGAGCTGAAGGGGGCGTAGGGGGCCAGTTCTGCCCGGGTGCGCCCGGGGGTCGCTCTGTCCTCAATCGCCGGACGGGCTTGAGGGGGCTGGGCTCAGGCTTGATGTGCCGGGCTCGGGTTTGATTCGTTGAAACATCGGAGGGGTGGGCGCTGTCGGTGACAGTGGGCCCGCCCCTTCGGTGCGTCAGCCGGTGATCGTCGTCGCGAACTGCTCCAGGGCCTCGACCACCAGCGCGTGGTCCTCCGCCTGGGGCAGGCCCGAGACCGTGACCGAGCCGATGACGCCCGCGCCCTCGACCGAGATCGGGAACGAGCCGCCGTGCGCGGCGTACGTGCCCGGGTTCAGGCGGGAGGCGTCGTCGAACGTCGTCCCCTTGGCCCGGAACCGGGTTCCGACCAGGTAGGAGCTCTCTCCGTACCGTTCGACGACCCTGCGCTTGCGGTCGATCCAGGCGTCGTTGTCCGCACTCGAACCCGGCAGCGCGGCGTGGAACAGCTGCTGCGCCCCGCGCCGGATGTCGATCGCGACCGGTGCGTGCCGTTCCCGGGCCAGGGAGACGAGCAGGCCGCCGAGCGCGTACGCGTCGTCGTAGCCGAAGTGCGGCAGTGTCAGCCGGCGCTCCTGCGCGATCAGCTCGGAGATGGTCGGAGCGGTGGGGTTCATGCGGACTGCTCCTCGGTGAGGGATCCGGGGGTCGCGGGCAGGGTGACGGTGACGCCCTCGCGGGCCGAGCGGCGGGCGGCCTCCAGGACGTCCAGGGCCGCGGCCGCCTGGAGGGCGGTCACCGGATTCTCGCCCTTTCCGCGCAGCGCGTCGGTGACCGCCGCGTAGTACGCGGGGTAGTCGCCCGGCAGCGTACGGACCGGGGTGCCGCCGCCCGTGAGCGGGGACTCGCCCGAGCCGAGCCGGCCCCACAGCTCCTCGGCCTCCTCGCCCCACGGCCCGTCCGCCGACGGGCGTGCGCCCTCGCGCAGGGCGGCCTCCTGAGGGTCGAGGCCGTACTTCACATAGCCGGCGGTGGAGCCGAGCACCCGGAAACGCGGGCCGAGCTGGGCCGTCGTCGCGCTGACGTACAGGTGCGAGCGGACCCCGCTCGCGTGGGTGATCGCCAGGAACGTGTCGTCGTCGGCCGCCGCGCCCGGCCGGCGTACGTCCGACTCCGCGTACACCCGCACCGCCGGACCGAACAGGACCAGCGCCTGGTCGACGACATGGCTGCCCAGGTCGAACAGCAGCCCGCCGATCTCCTGCGGGTCGCCCGACTCGCGCCAGCCGCCCTTCGGCTGCGGGCGCCACCGCTCGAAGCGGGACTCGAAGCGCTGCACCTCGCCCAGCTCACCGTCCGCGATCAGCGCGCGCAGGGTCAGGAAGTCGTTGTCCCAGCGGCGGTTCTGGAAGACCGAGAGCAGCACCCCGTGCTCCTCGGCCAGGCCCGCCAGCTCCCGCGCCTCCGCGGCCGTACCGGCGATCGGCTTGTCCACGACCACCGGCAGGCCGGCCCTGATCGCGGCGGCGGCGATCGGGACATGGGTCCTGTTCGGCGACGCGATCACGATCAGGTCGAGTTCGTCCGCCCGCTGCCACAGCTCGTCCGGCGAGGCGGCGAACCGTACGCCGGGGAACTCGGCGCGGGCCTGCTCCCGCCGGTCCTCGTTCGACGTGACGACCGTGTCCAGGACGAGACCGTCGGTCGCGGCGATCAGCGGGGCGTGGAACACGGAACCCGCCAGGCCGTAGCCGACGAGTCCGACGCGCAGGGGGGCCGGGGCCGTTCCGGAGGGCTCGTGAGTCGCGTGGGCAGTCATGCGTCCCACTTTCGCAACGCTGTTGCCAAAGTGCAAGCGGCAGCGACAATGGGTCGGTGAACAGGAGTAATAGCGGCGCCAACCTGCCGACGCTGCGCAGCCACAACGGGGCGCTCGTGCTGGACCTGCTGCGGGTCGCGGGCGAGCGCGGGATCAGCCGGCTCGAACTCGCCGAGCGGACGGGGCTCACCCCGCAGGCCGTCAGCAAGATCACCGCCCGGCTGCGGGCCGAGGGGCTGGCGGCCGGGGCGGGCCACCGCGCCTCCACGGGCGGCAAGCCCAGGACCGTGCTGCGGCTGGTGCCGGACGCCGGGCACGCGGTGGGGCTGCATCTGGACCGCGACGGGCTGACCGTGGTGCTCGTCGACCTCGCGGGCACGGTGGTCGCGAGCCGTACGGCCCCACTGGACTTCGGCGCCCCGGCCGACGAGGTGGTCGCGGCGGCGGCCGGCGCGGTCGCCGCCGTGCGCGGCGACGGCACGCGGCCGGTGCTCGGCGTGGGGGCCGCGGTACCGGGGCCGCTCGACCACCGGGGCGGGGTTCTGCACCGCGTCACCGGATTCCCGCAGTGGGACGGCTACCGGCTCGGGGACGCCCTCGCCGCGCGGACCGGGCTGCCCGTCGTCATCGACAAGGACACCAACGCCGCGGCCCTCGGGCTCGCCCTCCAGGCGGCGGGTCCGGGCGACTTCGCCTACCTCCACCTCGGGACCGGGCTCGGCGCGGGGCTGGTGCTCGGCGGGGCGCTGCACCGCGGGGCCCGTACCGGGGCCGGTGAGTTCGGCCACCAGACGGTTCAGCTGGACGGGGTGCGGTGCGGCTGCGGCGGACGTGGCTGCATCGAGGCGCTCTGCCTGGCCGCCGTCGCCCGCGGCGATGTCGCCGAGGCCGCGCGGGTGCTCGGCACCGGCGCCGCCAACCTGGTCGGGCTGCTCGGCATCGACCGGGTGGTGCTGGGCGGACGCACGGTCGCCGCCGACCCCGACGCGTACGTCCGGGGAGTGCGCGCCGTGCTCGACGAGCGGGCCCGGCGCGAGGGCGTCGGCGGGGTGCCGGTTCCGGACGTCACCGCCGGGGGAGGCGACCGGCCGGTCGCGGAAGGGGCGGCGCAACTGGTCCTCGCCCCGCTGTTCGGCCGCGTCGGCGGCAGCGACGACCCGGAGCGGGACGGCCACCCGCAGGGGGACGGGGAGGGTGATCCCGAGCCGCCCCGGCTCGGCTGATCGAGGGGTTCGCCGCCGCCGGCCGGGCGGCCTCGCGGCATGTCTGCGCGGGGGCGGCCCCCTGGGCGTGGCAGCGTCGCGGGTCCATACCGGTGAACTCCGGGTCCGGGGCGAGCCGACCGTTTCCGCGAGCAGCGAAGGCCGCCCCTCATGCCCTCCGTGCCCCCCACCCCGCCCCCGCCCGCCACACCCCCGGAACACCCCGCGCCGGCGTACCCGCCCGCATCCGCCGGGCGGCCCCGGCACGGGCTCGCGCTCGGGCTGGCCGCCGCCAGTGTCGTTCCCGCCGTCGTGCTCGGCGGGGCGGGGAACGCGTCCGCCGCCCCGCCGAGCAATCCGGCCTCCACCCCGGCAACCCCGCTGACCTCGGCACCGGCGGCTGCCGCGGCTGCGGCGGCGGGCGCAGTCACCGCCGACCAGCAGCCCGCCTGCGGTGATCCGGAGGCGGCCGAGTTCCCCATCGACACCCGGATCCACGGCGGCCCCGACACCTACGCCTCCGGCGGCGGCTACGGCACCTGGTTCCTGGACCTGACCAACACCACTACGCGGGCCTGCCGCTCCATCCACCCGGTCCTGGTCCTCACCGACGCCGACCGCAAGCTGACCTCGGACCAGATCCAGCTGAAGTTCTCCGAGCGCGCGCATCCGGACGTGGAACACCGCGTCACCTGGGAGACGACCGACCGGGACGAACACATCGGCGTCTTCGGCGGCGTCGGCGACGACGCCTTCGGGGGCTTCACCGTGCCCGCCGGCCACACCGTCACCGTCCAGGTCAGGCTCGCGTTCACCTCCGACACCAGCGCCGGCCGGATCACCGCCAACGCCGCGATCGTCCAGCGCAGGCACCCGGCGAGCGGCACGAGCGACAGCGGCGGGACCGACAGCGGCACAGCGCCGACGGGCGGTGACGGGGAGTGGGTCGGAGAGTCGGGGGACTATCCGTTCACCGTGGTCGAGGACGGCGGGGGAGAGAGCGTGGACAGCAACGGGACCGGCAACGAGCAGGACGGCACCGGCGAGGTCGGCAAGGGCCACGAGACCGGTGGCACCGGCAGGGAGAGCGACGGTACGGGCGAGGAGCCCGGCCGCCTCCCCGACGGCGCCCGGCCCAGCGGAACCACCACCGGCACCCCGCGCCCCGTCGCACCGGGCCGGGACCCCGCCGGGGTCCCGGAGCTGGCCAGGACCGGTATCCCCGTGCCGTTGCCGCGGCCCGGTCTCACCGTCTCCGGTTTTCTGATCGGCGGCGGAGCCATGGTGGTCTGGTCCCGCCGGACGCGCCGCGCCCGCCGCTGACTTCGAGCCGATCCAGCCTGATCCAAACGAAAGACCCTGGACGTCCACCGGTGTTCATGTCCGTCTGCCACCATCGGGGCGTGGACTACCCGCACGACCAGGCACCTGGCGCACCGATCCGCTCCGGCATCCCGGAGCACGGCCGTATTCCCAAGTACTACGCGGTGAAGGCCCACGTCTCCGTCCTCGTCGAGGAGCTGGGCGAGGGCGGCATGCTGCCGCCGGAACGGGACCTCGCCCTGCGCTACGGGGTGTCGCGCGAGACCGTGCGCCAGGCGCTGCGCGAACTGCTCCTGGAGGGGCGGCTCGCCCGGCAGGGCCGCGGCACGGTCGTCGCGGGCCCCAAGCTGGAGCAGCCGCTCTCCCTCGCGAGCTACACGGAGGGCGTACGCCGCCAGGGGCGCACCCCGGGCCGCCACCTCATCGGGCTGGAGCGGTTCCCCTGCCCCGAGGCGCTCGCCGCCGAGATCGGGGCGGAGCACGGGGAACCGGTCTGGCACCTGGAGCGGGTGCTGCTCGCCGACGACGACCGGGTCGGCCTGGAGAGCACGTACGTCAGCGTGGCCCGGGTACCGGACCTGGCGGAGAAGTTCGACCCCGACTCCTCGTTCTACGCCTACCTCCACGACCGGCTCGGGATCTCCTTCGGTGACGCGGACGAGCGGATCGAGACCGTGCTCGCCACCCCGCGTGAGGCGCTGCTCATCGGCACGCCGCCCGCGCTGCCCATGCTGCTGATCCACCGGGTCTCGCGCGACGCGGGCGGCCGGCCGCTGGAGCGGGTGCGGACCCTGTACCGCGGCGACCGGTTCTCCTTCACCGCCCACCTGAGCGGACGCGGCTGAGCCGTAACGCGGTTCGACGGCAGACCGACGCACGTGGATAACGTAAAGGTAACGGGTCTAGGCCAAGTTTGGGGCTCGGTTCACCCTCCCGTCGCCGTACCGATCCGTACGGGTCACCCGTCCCGAGGAGCGTTGCCGTCGTGAGAGTCATCGTCGTAGGAGCCGGCGTGGTGGGAACCATGCACGCCTGGCACGCAGTGAACCGCGGCCACGAGGTCGTACAGATCGAGCGCGAGAGCGAGGCACGCGGGGCATCGCTCCGCAATTTCGGACAGATATGGGTCAGCGGCCGGGCCGGCGGCGAGGAGCTGGAGACCGCGCTCCGTGCCCGTGAGCTGTGGGAGTCCATCGGTGAGCGGGTGCCGGACCTGGGCTTCAGGGCCTGCGGTTCGCTCACCCCGCTGCGGACCGAACGGGAGACCGCCGTCGCCGAGGCGGCCGTCGCCCGCCCCGACGCGGCGGCCCGCGGCTACAAGCTGCTCACCGCCGACGAGGCCCGCGCGGTCAACCCGGCGCTGCGCGGCGATTTCCGCGCCGCCCTGTGGTGCGAGCGGGACGCGGCCGTGGAGCCGCGCATCGCCCAGCTCGCGCTGAAGCGGGAGCTGCAGGCCTCCGGCCGGTACACCTACCTCGGGGGCCGCGAGGTGCGCGAGGTCGTCGGCGCCGCGTCCGTCCGCGACGACCACGGCGACGTGCACACCGGCGACGCGGTCGTCCTGGCCACCGGCGCCTGGCTCGGCGGCCTCGTCCGCGAACTGGCCGGTCCCGGCCTGCCGGTGCGGCGGGTCCGCCTCCAGATGATGCAGACCGACGCACTGGGCGAGAAGCTCACCACGTCCGTCGCCGACGCCGACAGCTTCCGCTACTACCCCGCCTACCGCGGCGAGGCGCTCGACGCCCTCAACGCCGGACAGCCCCAGACCGCCACCGCCGCCGAACACCGGATGCAACTCCTGATGGTGCAGCGCCGCGACGGCGGACTGACCATCGGGGACACCCACGAGTACGAGCACCCCTTCTCCTTCGACACCGTCGAGGAGCCGTACGAGCACCTCACCGGCGTCGTCGAGTCCTTCCTCGGCCGCCCGCTGCCGCGCATCCGCCACCGCTGGGCCGGGGTCTACGCCCAGTGCACCGACACCGGCCGCGTCGTCCACCGCCAGCAGGTACGGGACGGCGTCTGGCTGGTCACCGGACCGGGCGGACGCGGCATGACCTGCTCGCCCGCCATCGCGGAGACGACCGCCAACGAACTGGGCTGGTGACGAAGTTGACCACGAACGACCCCCGCGCCACGAACAACACCCACGCCACGAACAACACCACCCACAACTCCCGCACCACGGACGGCCCCCGCGACCTGGTCGTCCTCGACATGGCCGGCACCACCGTCTGTGACGGCGGCCTCGTCGAGCAGGCCTTCTCCGCCGCCGCCGAACGGCTCGGGGTACGCCCCGGCTCCGCCGACCACGCCGAGAAGCTCGACCACGTCCGCGCCACCATGGGCGAGTCCAAGATCACCGTCTTCCGTCACCTCTTCGGCGAGGAAACCCTGGCCCAGCGGGCCAACGCCGCCTTCGAGGAGGCGTACGGGGAACTGGTCGACGCCGGCCGCATCGCCCCGGTCCCCGGCGCCCGCGAGGCCGTCGAGCGGCTCCGGGCCGAGGGCCGGACCGTGGTCCTGTCCACCGGGTTCGCCCGCACCACCCAGGACGCGATCCTCGCCGCGCTCGGCTGGCAGGACCTCGTCGAGCTGACGCTCTGCCCCGCCGACGCGGGCGGCCGCGGCCGCCCCTACCCGGACATGGTCCTCGCCGCGCTCCTGCGCACCGGGGCGGTGGACGACGTCCGCCGGATCGTCGTCGCCGGGGACACCTCGTACGACATGCTCAGCGGCGTACGCTCCGGGGCCGGAATCGTCGCGGGCGTCCTCACCGGCGCCCACGACAAGGACCGGCTCACCCGCAGCGGCGCCACCCACGTGCTCGGCTCCGTCGCGGAACTGCCCGGCCTGATCGCGCGGGCCGAGGCATGACGGGCGGGGCCGCGGCCGTCCGCGGCGGCATCAGGTTCGACGGGGTCAGCGTCGCGTACGGCGGGAACATCGTCCTCGACCGGTTCGATCTCACCGTCGAACCGGGCGAGGTCATGGCCCTGCTCGGGCCCTCCGGATCCGGCAAGACGACCGCCCTGCGCGCCGTCGCCGGATTCGTCCGGCCCGCCTCCGGGCGGGTGTACATCGGCGACCGCGACGTCACCGCCCTGCCGCCGCACAAGCGCGGCATCGGCATGGTCGTCCAGAGTTACGCCCTCTTCCCGCACCTGCGGGTCCAGGACAACGTCGCCTTCGGCCTGAAGGCGCAGAAGGCCGACAGGTCCGAGATCCCGGGGCGGGTCACCGAGGCACTCGAACTCGTCGGCATGGCCGCGTACGCCCGGCGCTACCCGCGCGAACTCTCCGGCGGCCAGCAGCAGCGCGTCGCCATCGCCCGCGCCCTCGCCATCCGCCCCGGCGTCCTGCTGCTCGACGAACCGCTCTCCGCACTCGACGCCCAGCTGCGCTCCGGGATGCTCGCCGAACTGGCCCGGCTGCACCGGGAACTGCCCGACGTCTCCATCCTCTACGTCACCCACGACCAGATCGAGGCGCTGACCCTCGCCGACCGGATCGCCGTCATGGACAGGGCCCGGCTCCGGGACTGCGGCACCCCGCAGGAGCTGTACCGGCGCCCGCGTACGGAGTTCACCGCCTCGTTCGTCGGCAACGCCAACCTCCTCCCGGTCACCGTCGCGAAGTCCGCCGGCACCGTGGACTTCGCCGGGCACGCACTCGCCGTACCGACCGGCGAGGTGGCCGCGGGTGTCACCGCCACACTCTGCGTGCGACCGCACCTGGTCGGGCTCGGTGCCGGACCCAACGCGCTGACCGGCACGATCTGCGAGGTCCAGTGGCGCGGCTCCACCCACCGGCTGTACGTCGACGTCGACGGGCACCGGATCAAGGCCGACCTGCGCGAACTGCGCGAGACGCCCGCGCTGGGCGACGCGGCGACGGTGCACTTCGCGGCGGACGACGCGGTGCTGCTGCCCGCGGGGGCCGGTTCGGCCCGCCCGGCGCTCGAAGGCGAAACGGTGAGCGGAGGGGCCCGTGGCTAGCGTGGTGACCGCGGACGTGCGCCCGGCCGCGTCCGGCGGCGGGTCCGTCCTCAAACGCCGGACGGGCCGGAATCTCTGGGCCCTGCCCCCCGTGGCCGTGCTCGCGGTCGTCTTCCTCTACCCGCTGCTCCTCGTCGTCCAGCAGTCCTTCAGCCCCGACGAGGGCGGCACGTCCGTCGCCCCGTACACCGAGGTCTTCGCCTCCGCCTCGTTCCGCTCCGCGCTCACCACCACCGTCTGGCTCGCGGCCGGTGCGACGGCCGGATGTCTCGTCCTCGGCTTCGTCCTCGCCATGGTCATCGCCTTCGTACCGTTCCCCGGCGGCAGGGCCGTCGCCCGGTTCGTCGACGTCTTCCTCTCCTTCCCGTCCTTCCTGATCACGCTCGCCCTGCTGTTCATCTACGGCAACGCCGGTATGGCCAACGGGGTCTGGACCGGGGTCACCGGGGCGGCCGACGGGCCCTTCCACTTCCTCACCACGCCGTGGGGCGTCCTCCTCGCCGAGATCACCTACTTCACCCCGTTCGTGATGCGCCCGCTGCTCGCCGCCTTCTCCCAGCTCGACACCGCGCAACTGGAGGTGGCGTCCTCACTGGGCGCCGGACCGGCCCGGATCGTGCGGCAGGTGATCCTCCCCGAGGCGCTCCCGGCGCTCGCGGCGGGCGGCAGCCTCGTCCTGGTGATGTGCCTCAACGAGTTCGGCATCGTGCTGTTCACCGGCGCGAAAGGGGTCACCACCCTGCCGATGCTCGTCTACAGCAAGGCGATCCTGGAGTCCGACTACCCGGCCGCCTGTGTCGTGGCCGTCGTCAACATCGCGATCTCCGTCGGCCTCTACAGCCTGTACCGGACGGTGAGCCGCCGTGCTGGTGCATAGCCGAACCGGGAAGTGGGCCACCTGGGCCGTCTTCCTGCTGCTCTTCGTCCCGCTGTTCGCGGTGCCGCTGCTGGTCATCCTCGCCGCCTCGTTCACCACGAACTGGTCCGGCGCGTTCCCCTCCGGGCCGACCCTGAAGCACTATGACGCGGCCACCGCCGGCGACTCCCTCCAGGCACTCACCACCAGTCTGGTCACCGCCGGCACCGCCAGTGTGCTGGCCCTGGTCACCGGCTCCTGGGCGGCACTGGCCGCCGCCTCGCTGGGTCGTCGCGGCAAACGGATCCTCGACGCGCTGTTCATGCTGCCGGTCGCCGTGCCGTCCGTCGTCGTCGGGCTCGCCGTGCTCGTCGCGTTCAGCCGGCCGCCGGTGCTGCTCAACGGAACGCCCTGGATCGTGATCCTCGCGCACACCGTTCTTGTCACCGCGTTCGCCTACACGTCGGTTTCGGCCGCGACAGTACGTCTCGACCCGATGTACGAACAGGCCGCCGCCAGCCTCGGCGCCCGGCCCTCGTACATCCTGTGGCGCGTCAGGCTGCCGCTCCTGCTGCCGTCGCTCACCGCGGCCGCGGGGCTCTGCTTCGCCCTCTCCATGGGGGAGCTGAGCGCCACGATGATGCTCTACCCGCCGGACTGGACGCCCCTCCCGGTGCAGATCTTCGCGGCCACCGACCGCGGTTCGCTCTTCACCGGAGCGGCCGTCGCGGTGGTCCTGATGGCGGCGACGCTGCTCGTGCTGTTCGGGGTCTCCCGCATCCGCACCAGGGCCTCCTACCGCTGACCCGCCTCGCTCCACCTCCCGTTTCTACTCAGGCCGGCATCCGGCCGACTTCCAGGAGATACGAACCCCCATGCGCAAGAACCACCTCAGGCCCATGGCCGCCGTCACCGGCGCGCTCGCCCTCGCCGCGTCCCTCACCGCCTGCGGCGGCTCCTCGGCCGCCTCCGACGAGAAGGTCGTCACCGTCTACAGTGCCGACGGCCTCAAGGGCGAGAACGGCGACGGCTGGTACGACAAGGTCTTCGAGGACTTCGAGAAGAAGACCGGCATCAAGGTCGAGTACGTCGAGGGCGGCTCCGGCGAGATGGTGCAGCGCGCCGTCCGCGAGAAGACCAACACCCAGGCCGACGTACTGGTCACCCTCCCGCCGTTCATCCAGCAGGCCGACTCCAAGGGGCTCCTCCAGGCGTACGAGCCGGCCGGCTCCGACCAGGTGGAGAGCGCCGGCAAGGCGGCCGACGCCAAGTGGACCTCGGTCGTCAACAACTACTTCGGCTTCGTCCACAACACGAAGGAGCTGAAGACCCCGCCCGCCACCTGGGAGGAACTGCTCGACGGGAAGTACAAGGAGAAGATCCAGTACTCCACGCCCGGGGTCGCCGGTGACGGCACCGCCGTACTGATCAAGGCCATGCACGACTTCGGCGGCCAGGAGCCGGCGATGGCGTACCTGAAGAAGCTCCAGGCCAACAACGTCGGCCCGTCCGCCTCCACCGGCAAGCTCGCGCCCAAGGTCGACAAGGGCGAACTCCTCGCCGCCAACGGCGACGTCCAGATGAACCACGCCCAGTCCAAGGACATGCCGAACCTCGGCATCTGGTTCCCCGCGAAGGCCGGCGGAAAGCCCACCACCTTCGCCCTGCCGTACGCCGCCGGCCTGGTCACCGAGGCCCCGCACAGCGCCAACGGCAGGAAGCTGCTCGACTTCATGCTCGCCGAGCAGGCCCAGAAGGACGTCAGCGCGGTCGGCGGCGGCTTCCCGGCCCGCAGGGACATCGAGGCGACCGACGCCAACGCCGTCGCGCTGACGAAGCTGATGGACGGCGTCGAGGTCTTCGAGCCGGACTGGCCGGACATCGCGGCCAACCTCGACTCGTACGTGGACGCCTGGAAGACGGCCACCGGCAGCTGACCGTTGGGGTCTGGACCTCCGGTGGAGTGTCGCGAAAAGATAACGGGTCTGGTCCAGTGCTGGCGGCACGACGGTCGCGGTGAGGACGGTACTGGTGAGCAGGCAGTACCCGCCGGTCGAACGGGCAGCCTAAAATCGAGGACGTCGGCGCTGCACAGCGCGGTGCCGCCGGCGTCCCCGCACCCGGCGTACGGCAAATCAGGAGTCCCGCATGGCAGAGCGCAAGCCGATCTCGTCCTGGCTCACCGACATGGACGGAGTCCTCATCCACGAGGGGACCCCGATCCCCGGCGCGGACGCCTTCATCAAGCGGCTGCGGGAGTCCGGGATGCCCTTCCTGGTCCTCACGAACAACTCGATCTACACCGCCCGCGACCTGCACGCCCGGCTCAACCGGATGGGCCTCGACGTGCCCGTCGAGAACATCTGGACCTCCGCCCTCGCCACCGCCCAGTTCCTGGACGACCAGCGGCCCGGCGGCACGGCGTACGTCATCGGTGAGGCCGGGCTGACCACCGCACTGCACGACATCGGCTACGTCCTCACCGACCACGAGCCCGACTACGTCGTACTCGGGGAGACCCGTACGTACTCCTTCGAGGCGCTCACCAAGGCGATCCGGCTGATCAACGGCGGCGCCCGCTTCATCTGCACCAACCCGGACGAGACCGGCCCGTCCGCCGAGGGCCCGCTGCCCGCGACCGGGTCCGTCGCCGCCCTCATCACCAAGGCCACCGGCAAGGCCCCGTACTTCGCGGGCAAGCCCAACCCGCTGATGATGCGCACCGGGCTCAACGCGATCGGCGCCCACTCCGAGTCCAGCGCCATGATCGGCGACCGGATGGACACCGACGTGCTGGCCGGCCTGGAGGCGGGCATGCAGACGTTCCTGGTGCTCACCGGGCTCACCACGGTGGCGGACATCGACAAGTACCCGTTCCGGCCGTCCACGGTCGTCGACTCCATCGCCGACCTCGTGAACCTCGTCGACCTGGGCTGACGCCCGTCCGGGGGCGGGGGGTGCGGACGCACCCCCGCACTCCACCGGCCCAGTGCCGCGGCCCCTGCGGATGCGGAAAGTCGCCGCACGCGTGAACCTTCCATAAGGAGGTTCACGATGCGTTCAATACCCCTCACGTTCTGTGCCGCCGCGGTGGCCGCGGCGACCCTGATGCCCGCTTCCGTCGCACTGGCCAGTTCCGGTTCCGACCACGACCGGGACTCGCGGTCCCGGGCCACCCTCTCGGTCTCCCCGTCCTCCGTCGCCCCGGGCGGTGAGGTCGACCTTGAGGTCGACGGCTGCAAGGGCAAGGAGGCCAAGGGGAACTCCGACGCCTTCGTCTCCGAGGCGCGCTTCTCGCCCGGTGACGGCAAGACGCTCTTCGCCGAGGCCCGGATCCGCTCCGACGCCGAAGCCGGCGACTACGACGTCCAGGCGGTGTGCAAGGACGACAAGCACACCAAGGTGTCCGCCGTCGTCACCGTCGTCCACCGCAGCCGGCCCATGCCCGTCGCCCCGGTCCGCGCGGGCGGCGGCGGCACCGCCGTGCTCGCGGACCAGGCCGCCCAGCAGGAGGGCCCCGGCACCGCCCACGCGCTGATCGGACTCGCCCTGGCCGCCGTCGCCGCCGTCGCGGTCGCCTTCCGCAGCGTGCGCCGCCGCCGCCCGGCCACCGACTGACATGTCCTCCTCGGACCGCTCGACGGGGCACGGCAGGCTGCTCACCGGAGTGGCCTGGGCCGTGCTCCTGCTGGGCCTGTGGCTCTGGGGGCGCGGCATCACCGACGGCTCCGGCATCGGCTCCGCCCCGACCACCGGGGACGTCGCCGCGGTCGGACGCCCCCTCGGCGTACCGCTGCCCCCGGCACACGACCCGATCAAGGGCGTGGCGCCGCGGAGCGTGGAGATTCCGTCGATCGGCATCCGGGCCCCCGTCGTGTCCCGGGGCCTGGACGAGGAGGGGGCGATCACACCGCCGTCCTTCGACACGCCCCAGACGGTCGGCTGGTACGGCAGCGGCACCGAGCCCGGGGCCGAGGGGCCGGCGCTGTTCGTCGGCCACGTCGACACCGAGACCAAGCCGGCCGTCTTCTACGGGCTCAGCGCCGCCCGCCCCGGCGCCAAGGTCGAGGTGACCCGGACCGACGGCACGACCGCCGAGTTCACCATCGACGACGTCCAGGTCTTCACCCGCGAACGCTTCGACGCCCAGAAGGCGTACGGCCCCCGCAAGGACGGCCGGGCGGAGCTCCGGCTGATCACCTGCGGCGGTACGTACGACCGTGCCTCGCACGAGTACACCGCGAACGTGGTCGTCTCGGCGTACCTGACCGGCGAGAAATCGGCGGAGAGGACGAGCGGGAAGGCGGGCGCCGGGAGCGGCGGCTGATCCCGGCGGTACGCGGCCCGGCCGGCCGCCCGGTTTCTCCGGGCGGCGGCCGGGCCGGTCCTCGACCGCGGGGCGCGGGCCGCGGGAGTGGCCCGGCGCGGACACACGGGAGGTCGGTGGCGTCCGGGTCCGCCGCACGCCACTGTAGGACGCCGAACCGCCCACGCCCACCTGATGTCTGACGGTACGTCGATAACCAGTCACGCTCCGCACGCGGCCGGGCCGGGTAGAGCGTGGTGAACCCGTCGTAACGGCTCTTTCTGTGAACTCGTGAGGGCCGGGCCGCTCCCGGGCCCTGTGCCAGGATGGGCGGCGATGCGACAGCGCACCGCCGTCGCGTCCGAGGGGGAGTGGATGTACGGCAGCCACAACGGCCGGTTCGGCAAGCGGGGAGCGGGCGTGGCCGTGATCGGCGCCGCGCTCCTGCTCGCGGGATGTTCCTCTTCCGACGGCGACAAGGACTCCGGCGGTGCGGGGAAGAACCCCGCGGCCATCGGCCAGCAGCCCAAGGGCACCGATCCGTACTGGGTCAACCCCGACGGGAACGCCGCCCGGCAGGTCGCCCGGTACACCGAGGACGGCGACGCGGAGAACGCCGCCCTGGTCAGGAAGATCGCGCGGCAGCCGGTCGGTGAATGGATCGGCCCGGACAATCCGGAGGCCGAGGCGAAGGGCTTCACGGAGGCCGCCGCGAAGGCCGGCCGCGAGGCGCTGCTGGTCCTCTACAACATCCCGCACCGCGACTGCGGACAGTTCTCCAAGGGCGGCGCGGCCGACGGCGACGCGTACCGTGCCTGGCTGGACGGCGTGGCCAAGGGCATCGGTGACCGCGGCGCCACGGTGGTCCTGGAGCCGGACGCGGTGCTGCACCTGGTCGACGGATGCACCCCGCAGGAGTTCCACGAGGAGCGCTACGACCTGCTCAAGGGTGCGGTGGAGCGGCTCAAGCGGGTGCCGGGCACCCGGGTCTACCTGGACGCGGGCAACGCGGGCTGGCACACCCCGGACGCGCTCTTCCAGCCGCTGCGGCAGGCGGGCATCGACGCGGCCGACGGCTTCGCGGTGAACGTCTCCAACTTCCAGACCACCGAGGTCAGCGAGGACTTCGGCAAGCGGCTGTCGGCGAAGGTGGGCGGCAAGCCGTTCGTCATCGACACCAGCCGCAACGGCAACGGCCCGTACACCGGCGGCGACCCGGGCACGAGCTGGTGCAATCCGCCCGGACGGGCCCTCGGCGCGACACCGACGACGTCCACGGGCGACGAACTGGTCGACGCGTACCTCTGGATCAAGCGCCCGGGGGAGTCCGACGGCGACTGCCGGGGCGGACCGAAGGCCGGCGACTGGTGGCCCGATTACGCCCTCGGCCTGGCCCGCGGCACCGGATAGGACGGGTCCTGTCCGGTGCCGCGTGAGGCGGCTACGGCACCTCCACCCAGGTCCCCTCGGACGGTGTGCCCTTGTCGTCGGTGACGAAGAGCATGTACCAGCCCGACGGCACCAGCGCCCGGTTCTTCGGCACCGTCACCGAGATCCCGCCGTCCGTCTTCTTCAGGTCCAGCGCCACCGACCGCTGGTCCGTGTCCGTGACATGGGTGACCGCGCTCGGCCGCATCAGCTTCGCCGACTTGATCGCTGAGGCCTGGTTGGTCGTGAACATCGCGGTGCCGCCGCGCTTCACGCTCTTCGGCCCGGCGGTCAGCTCGGGCCGCGAGTCGCGGTACAGGTACGGCGGGGTGTAGATCTCGACACGCTGCTCGAAGACGCCCGGCCGGGTGTTCGCCTTGTCGGAGTAGAGCGAGTCCGAGCCGAAGATCATGACCCGGCCGTCGGGCAGGAGCACCGACCCCGAGTGGTAGTTGCGGCCCACCGCCGGGTCGGCGACCCGCTTGTACGTGTCCGAGGCGGCGTCGTACAGCCGGGCCTGGAGGACGTTGGAGCCGCCGCGGCCCCGGTAGTCCTCGGAGCCGCCGGTGACCAGCAGGGAGTCGTCGGGGAGCAGGGACGCGCTCGGGTAGCGGGTGCCCTCGTCCAGGGAAGCGCCGTCCTTGAACCTCGGATCGGCGTCCTTGAGGTCGACCAGCCGGGACTTCTCGCTGGACTTGTCGGACTCGCCGACCCCGCCGCCGCCGATCACCATGAACTTCTCGTCCTGCGCCGGGGGGAGCCGTACCGTCGCCGAGGTCTCCATCCGGTCCGGGTCGCTCAGGCCGGGGATCTTGGTGAACTTGTTCGTCGCCAGGTCCCAGACGCCGGGGGCGCGGCCGACGTCGGCGGGGCCGTAGCCCGCGTTCGAGCCGGAGTAGAAGAGCTTGCCGTCGTTGAGGAGGAAGACCGCCGGGTAGGTGGGGAACTTCCGGATGATGCCGGTGTACTCCCACTTCTTGGTCTTCGGGTCGTAGACCTCGTCCTTGCCGGGCACGATCTGCCCGATCTCGTCCAGGCCGGAGAGGGCGAGGACCTTGCCGTCCTTGAGCGTGGTCAGCGTCGGGTACCAGCGGGCCTCGTTCATCGGGTCGACGGTGATGTACTTCTCCGCCACCGGATCGAACTCGAAGGCCTCCCGGATGCCCTGGAAGTCCTTCTTGTCGAGGGCGAGCTTCTGCGCGATCCCGTACACGTTGCGGGTGTCGGAGCCGGAGAGGCCCGCTATGCGGTAGTTGTCCTCGGCGCCCGTCTCGTACTTCGTGCCGGACTTCTGCGCCTCGACGTAGATCCGGCCGAGTCCGGGGTCGTTGCGCAGGAACGCGCCGGTGTTCTTGTCGAAGACCTTCTTTGCCTTCTCCACCAGCACGGGGTCCTTGGTGACGAAGGTCTTGCCGTTGCCCTTGCCGGTGAACCTGGTGCCCGCCGGAAGCGTGATCGGCTTGTCCGGGTCCTCGTTGTGGACGATCATCAGGCCGCCCGCCTTGGTGACGTCGCCCTTGAGCTTCTCGTACTGCTTCGTACCGCCGGCTATGAGCAGCTTCCCGTCGGGCAGCTGGGTGTGACCGGCGCAGAACATGTCCTTGGGCGTGGGTATGTTCTTGAACCCGCTGGTCTTCGGATCCCACAGTACCGACCGGAAGCTCTTCGCGTCGAAGTTCTTCTGGTTGTTGCCCGAGCCCGCGACGAGCAGCACCTTGCCGGTGTGCAGCAGCGCCGCGTGGATCGTGTTGATCCTGAACTCGGACGGGATATCCAGGAAGTCCCAGTGACCGTTGGCGGCCTTGTAGTCGGACTTGTTGATCTCGTAGTCGTGGTAGCGCTCGGTGCTGAAGCGGTACAGCCACGGCCCGTTCGCTCCCGCGAGCGCGAGAACCACCGCCGTACTGATCGCCATGCGGCGGGTACGGCGGCTCGGACGGTACTTCATGGTTTACGTCCCCCAAGGGCGATCTGCATGGTCTGTTCGTTGCCGTCCCAGCCGGGGTTCTCCTGCCGGGCGTGGGCGGGCGGGCCGCTCGGCGGCGGTGGTCCCGCGCGCCGCTTCTTCTTCTCCGCCCGCACGGTGTACCGCCAGCCGAAGATCGGTGCCGCGGTGATCAGCAGCGCCAGCGCCGCCCAGGTGAGCATCGCCGGGTGGCTGTGGCCGAGAACGAACGAGGCCACGATCGAGCCGCCGAAGACCAGGATGAAGAAGAGATGGATGCGGAAGGTCCCGAAGAGGGTGTCCGGGCTGGAGGAGTCGCCCTTGGGCGTGACCACGAACGAGCTCTTGCGGCGCAGCACGGCGTCCATCAGCGAGCGCGCGTAGATCGGCGCGGAGAGCGCGGACATCATCATGCCGGCCAGACCGCCGGAGCCCTCGGGCTCGTGCGGCGAGACGTTGTGCCGGCGGTTCCAGACGTACAGGCCGATCTGGAGCGCGGACGCGTTGCCGTACAGCATCATCCAGACGACCGGGTCGATCTGCACACCCGAGGCGCCCATCCCCAGGAACAGCGCGCAACTGAGTGCCGCGAGGATCCAGTTCATGGCGGACATCGGGTAGAAGATGATCATCATGGTGTAGTTGAAGAGCTTGCCCACGGGCAGTGAGTAGACGCCCTTCCAGTACTGCTTGAGGATCGTCTCGTACGTCCCGCGCGACCAGCGCAGCTGCTGGGTGAAGAAGTCGGTCCACGCGGTAGGGCCCTCGCCCACGGCCAGTACGTCCGGGGTGTACACGGAGCGCCACTTGTTGCCGGTGCGCGGGTTGCGGGCGCGGTGCATCTCGAAACCGGTCGCCATGTCCTCGGTGATCGAGTCGTACAGGCCGCCGATCTGCTTGAGGGCCGAGATCCGTACCGCGTTGCTGGTGCCGACGAACATCGGGGCGCCGTAGCGGTTGCCCGCGCGCTGGATCAGCGCGTGGAAGAGGAACTGCTGCGACTCGGCGGCCTTGGTGACGAAGGTGTCGTAGTTGCCGTACACCTGCGGGCCGATGACGAAGCCGACGTCCGGGTCGCGGAAGTAGCCGAGCATCCGCTCCAGATAGTTGGGCATCGGGACGTGGTCGGTGTCGACCGATGCGAAGAAGTCGTACGTGTCGCCGTGCGCGTCGAGCCAGGCGTTGTAGTTGCCGTGCTTGGTCTTCGCGCGGTGCGGGCCCTTGGCCTGGTTCCAGTGCGCCACGCCCTTGCGGGAGAAGTGGTGCACCCCGAGCCGTTGGCAGACCTCCTTGACGGCGGGGTCGTCGCCCTCGTCGAGCAGCCAGACGTGCATCAGTCCGCGGTGGCGGATGCGGACGGCGGCCTCCAGGGTCTTCGTCACCATCTCCAGGGGCTCCTTGCCCGGGACGAAGGAGGTGAGGAAGGCGACCCTGGTGCCGTTCTCCGGCACGACCGGCACCGGATCACGTGCGACAAGTGTGGCGTGCGCGTTGGAGAGGACGTTCAGGGTACGGAAGAGCTCGATGAGACCGATCGACACCAGCATCACGATGTCGAGGATCAGCAGCGTGTCGTTCTTGAGGTTCGGGTCGCGCTGTGTCCAGTGCTCGGGCTGCATCAGCCAGGCGAACAGGCCGAGGGAGACGAGCGGCGCGGCGCCCAGCAGGAGTGCCGCGCGTATCCGGTGGGGCTCCTGGGAGAGGAGCGAGCGGTACCGCACGGTGTACGGCTTGGCCGGATCGGGCTGGGTCAGTGGCCCGGCGAGCCGGCTGTAGTGCTCGTAGTCGTAGCGCGGCAGCTCCTTCTTCGGGCGCCGCCGGTGGCCCCCGGGCCGGAGCTGCGGGGGTATCCGGAGCTGCGTGGTCCGGGAAGGGTCGTTGTTCTGCCGGGCGCCTGGCGGCGTCGACGTCATGGGTCATCCCCCTGCACACAGGCGGGCTGCGTGGTCGGTCGATCCTTTCGCCTGCCGCGTGCCCCCCTGGAACGCGACCGACGGCTCAGTGTCGGGCCACCGTTCCTGAGACACGGAACGACGCCCTTCCGGTTGCATGATGCCTGCTCGGCATTTGCTCATGCGCGAGGCCCCCACCTCATCACGCACACAACCGGAACATCTCCCTCACATGTCGCCAACTGCTCAGGTCAACACTCTGGTTGGCGCCGATGGTCTCCAGACAGATTGGCCGCCCCGGGCCGTGATCGCAAGGGCGAAACGGGCGGTTAACCGCTCATACGCACGATTTGCGGGGCCCTTGCGGCGAGGGGGTGCCGGGGCGTAGGGGGAGGCGATCGGGGTGACCGCGAAGCACTCTCGCACCGCGGGGTGACCGATTGGTGACTGTCCGTCGGGTTGAGTGAGCTGTGCGTGAGCAAAGTATTCACTGTGAGGCGTCTGAGCGAGATGTCGGAGAACGGACAAGGCCCCCTCGCGCGTGGTGAGGGGGCCTTGACTTTGCGTGCGCCGCCAGGGACTCGAACCCCGGACCCGCTGATTAAGAGTCAGCTGCTCTAACCAACTGAGCTAGCGGCGCCTGCTGGCCTGGAGAACTCTACCCGATCCGGGGCGATGGTCCCGACCATTTCCCCTCTGCCCCGGCCTGTCGGATGGTCGTTTTTTCTCTTCTATCCGTCAAAATGCGATATGTCAGGAGAGTTGAGACACTGGCGCCCGTACAGATGCGCCCAAAGATCTTGACGACTGCGGAGGGAATCGCATGACTGTGCCGGCCTTCGAGGAGTACGTACCCGCCATCGACTGCACCTGTGCGGGGTGCGCCGTACAACGGCGAACCGCAGCCGCGGCACTGCCGGCGCGGCAGGGAGGACATCCGGCCGCGCGCGGCGCGCGGCGCGCGCTGGTGCTGGTCACCGCTGCCGGAGTGGTGCTGAGCGCCGGTCTCGCGGAAGCGGCGACCGCGGCGGCCGATCCGGCCCCGGTGACCGATCCGGCCCCGGTGACCGATCCGGATCCGGTGACCGCTCCCGCTCCGGCCGCCGGGGCGGTGCCGGCGGACCTGGTCACGCCGGCCGAACCGGAGGACGCGGCCGATCCGGCCGACCCGGGACCGGAGAGCCCGCAGGGCGGACCGGGCCCGTTGCAGGGCGCGGGGGCGTCCGGCCCGCCGGCCTCGCAGGCGAGTACGCCCGCACTGCGCACGACCACCCGGGCCGACATCATCAACCGCGCGAAGAAGTGGGTCACCGCGCAGGTCCCGTACAGCATGAGCAAGTACTGGTCGGACGGGTACCGCCAGGACTGCTCCGGCTATGTGTCGATGGCCTGGAACCTGGCCGGCAACGAGTGGACCGGCAGCCTCGCCTCGTACGGCACGCGGATCGCCCGGGAGGATCTCCAGCCCGGCGACATCCTGCTCTTCCACAACCCGGCCGACCCCGCGAAGGGCTCGCACGTCACGATCTTCGGCGGCTGGACGGACTCCACGCACACCCACTACACGGCGTACGAGCAGACCACGCCGCACACCCGCAAGCAGACGACGCCCATGGCGTACTGGTCCAACTCGGGCAGCTACGTCGCCTACCGCTACAAGGGGCTGAGCACCGGAACCGGCGGCAGCGGCTCGACGACGACGTTCCCGGGGGCCGGGAAGTTCGGTCCGGGTGCGGACAACGCCCACGTCACCCAGCTCGGCAAGCTGCTCGTCGCGCGGGGCGGCAAGCGCTTCTACAAGGTCGGCCCCGGCCCCGCCTGGGGCAGCGCCGACCGGCAGGCGACCGAGGCGTTCCAGAAGGCCCAGGGCTGGAAGGGCAAGGAGGCCGACGGCATCCCCGGCCCCGACACCTGGCGCCTGCTGACCACCGGAACCGGCCACGACATCCCCGCAGCGGGCGGAACCGGCCAGGGCGGCTCGACCGCCGTGCCGGCCTTCCCGGGACGGGGCTATTTCCGGTCGGGTCAGTCCAACAGCCATGTCGACAGGCTCGGGAAACAGTTGGTGAAGAAGGGATACGGCAAGTACTACGCGTCGGGCCCCGGACCCCGGTGGACCGAGGCGGACCGGCGCAATGTCGAGGCCTTCCAGAAGGCCCAGGGCTGGCGGGGTGCGGAGGCCGACGGCTATCCGGGTCCGGAGACCTGGCGGCGACTCTTCGCGTGACACGACGCACATGACGGAGGCGGGAATGCGATCCACGGTGTCGGACAGCTCCGGGAACCCGGAGAACGGGGAGCCCTCGGAGAACGGGGCGAACCCGGAGTACGGCGAGGAGAGGTACGGGGCGCTCCCGGTGCGGGAGTGGGCCGTACCGGACCGGCCGGGGCGCGACGCGGAGGCGTCGGCCCGCGCGGACGCCCCGCCGGGTCCGGACGGGCCGGGGCGTCCGGGCGCGTTGACCGGGCGTCCTTACGACTGGTCGGCGTCGGGACCCGGTTCGGGGTCCGTGGTCGATCTGGTGCTCGACCTGATGCCGGGCGAGGGCGAGCGCGGGGGCTCCGCGTTCGGCGCGACCTCGGCATCGGTGTCGGTTCCGGGCGCGGTTCCGGCCCCGGCCGTTGATGCGGCCACCGATCCGGACGTGCGTGAGGACGTACATGAGGAGGTGCGCGGGGACGTGCGCGATCTGGAGCCACTGGAGCCACTGGAACCACTGGGGCATCCGGGGCAACCCGTCCTGGCGGGTCCTCCGTTCCTCCCCGGGCCGGAGCTCTCCCCGGCCCGCCGGGACGCCGCGCCCTCGCTCTCGCTGTCCTTCGGTGGCGCCGACACCGGCGAGCTCCGCACCGACGTGCGGGTGGACACCGGCCGGCACCACTCGGTCATCGCCAACGAGCGCACCGCTTCCATCCCGGTGCACCTGCTCTTCCGCGACGATCCCGAGGTCGCCGCGGACGCCGCCGCGCTGCCCGCCACCGTCGTGCGGAGGGCGGCCGGGATCGAGCAGACGGCCGGTGTCCGGCGGCCGCCGGTGCCGCGGTCGCCGCAGGTGCGGCCCTCCACCCGGCCCGCGCCGGCCGCCGACCCGCGGCTGCGCGAGCGGACCGGCCCCGCGCTGCCCGGCTGGGCCGCACTGCTCGCCGGTCTCGGCGGACTCGCCGCCGCGGGCGGGGTCCTGTGGTGGACGGGTGCGCTGCCGGGCGGGGTGCAGGCCCGGCTCGGGCTCGGCCCGCGGCCGTACGACGGCATCGGCCTCGGCGCCTGGGCGGCCCTCGCCCTGCTGCTGACCACGGTGCTGTTCGCGCTCGGCGGCCTGACCCGGGGCCGGGTCGGGTACGCCTGGGTGCTCACCCTCTTCGGCCAGTACCGCGGCAGCGTGCGGCGCACCGGTCTCATGTGGGTCAGCCCGCTGCTGCTGCGTCACCGGGTCGACGTACGGCTGCGGCACTGGCGCAGCGAACCCCTGCCCGCGGTGGACGCGAACGGCGCGGCGCTGCGGGTCGTCGTCCTCGTCGTGTGGCGGGTCGAGGACACCGTGCGGGCGACGCTGGGGATCGCGGACCACGAGGAGTATCTGCGGGAGCAGGTGGAGGCGGCGATGGCGCGGGTCCTCTCCCAGCTGCCCGCCGACGCCTTCCACGAGGACGCCCACACCCTGCGCAACGCCGAGGCCGTCGGCGACGCGCTGACCCGGATGCTGAAGGCGGACTGCGAGCCGGTCGGCATCGAGGTGTACTCCGCGCAGCCGACCGGAATCGAGTACGCGCCGGAGGTGGCCGCGGCGATGCAGCGGCGCCGGATCGCGGCCATCGACGCCAAACACCGGGACAGCGTGCTGACTTCGGTGGTGGACGCCGTGGACGACACGGTCAACCGGTTGACCGCCCGAGGGCTCGTGGCGCTCGACGACTACGAACGGAAGTCTCTGGTGAAGGACTTGACGGTGGCCTTCTACACCGGACGCGGAGGCGGGGACGGTGTCTGAGACGGCTCGGCGGGCTCTTCCGGTGGCGACCGGAATCCAACTCCCATTGGTCTGGACATGTTCATGATCCGTCAATAATCTAGGCCTTGGTCTAGACCGCACGGCACACGCGCAGCAGTGCTCATGGAACCTCCCCCACGAATCCGAGGAGCTTCAGCAATGCGTAAGAAGACAGGCGCGGCCCTGGTGGGCCTTGCGGTAGCGGGCGTCTCGATGTTCGCTACCAGCAGCGCCAGCAGCCACGGCTACACCGACAACCCCATCAGTCGCCAGAAGCTCTGTGCCAACGGCACGGTGACCGGCTGCGGCAACATCCAGTGGGAGCCGCAGAGCGTCGAGGGCCCCAAGGGCTTCCCGGCGGCCGGCCCCGCCGACGGCGCGATCTGTTCCGGCGGACACGGCGAGTTCGCGCAGCTCGACGACCCGCGTGGCGGCAACTGGCCCGCCACCCACGTCACCGCGGGTCAGGGCTTCGGCTTCCGCTGGCAGTTCACCGCCCGGCACGCCACGACGGACTTCCGCTACTACATCACCAAGAACGGCTGGGACCCCACCAAGCCGCTCAAGCGCTCCGACCTGGAATCGCAGCCGTTCATGACGGTGCCGTACGGCGGTCAGCAGCCCCCGGCCACGCTGACCCAGCAGGGCACCATCCCCACCCAGAAGACCGGGAAGCACATCATCCTGAGCGTCTGGAACATCGCGGACACGGCCAACGCGTTCTACTCGTGCTCCGATGTTCAGTTCTGACGCGTAGTCAGTTACCGTGCGGCGCCATGAGGAGCGCAGGCACCGTCGCGGAGCTCGTACAGCGCCAATGGGGCGACCACCGGCCCGGACTGAGGCACGAGGACCTCGTCCTCAGCCACCACCAGGTCGCCTCGGGCGCTGCCGCACGGGCCGCGCTCCTGGCGGATCTGCTGCCGGCGGGCGGCGAACCGCACCTCGGGGTGCTGCTCGACAACACCCCGGAATTTCCACTGTGGCTGAGCGCGGCGGCCCTGGCCGGGGCCGCCGTCGCCGGCATCAACCCCACCCGCCGCGGCGCCGAACTGGCCCGCGACATCCTGCACACCGAATGCCGGATGCTGATCACCGAGCGCGCTCATCTGCCGCTGCTCGACGGCCTGGAGCTGCCGGGTGTCCGGGTGCTGGTCACCGACACCGAGGCGTACGCCGCACTGCTCGCCCCCTACGCCGGGGCGGAGCCGGGCGACACCGTCCTTCGCCGCCCCGGGCCCGGAACGCGGATGCTCCTCTACTTCACCTCGGGCTCCACCGGCGCACCCAAGGCCGCCGTCTGTACCCAGGGGCGGCTCGCCGCGGCCGGACAGTCGCTCGTCGAACACTTCGGCACCGGGCGCGAGGACGTCCACTACATCTGCATGCCGATGTTCCACGGCAACGCGGTGATCGCCGACTGGGCGCCCGCACTGGCCGGCGGCGCCGCCGTCGCCCTGCGCCGCCGCTTCTCGGCCTCGGGCTTCCTGGACGACGTACGCGCCCACGGGGCCACCTACTTCACCTATGTCGGCCGCGCCGTGCAGTACCTGCTGGCCACCCCCGAGCGCCCCGACGACCGGGAGCACCCGCTGCGCATCGGTTTCGGCACCGAGGCGGGCGCCGTGGACGCGGCCCGCTTCCGCGAGCGGTTCGGGGTGCGGCTGGTCGAGGGCTACGGCTCGTCGGAGGGGGGTGCGGCGATCCAGCGGACCCCGGACACCCCGGCGGGCGCGATCGGCCGGGCCCCGGACCGTGACGACCTCGCCGTCGTCGACCCGGAGACGGGCCGCGAGCGGGTCGCCGCGGTCTTCGACGAGGGCGGAAGACTGCTCAACGGCGCGGCCGCGATAGGGGAGTTGGTCAACCGCGGCCGGACCCCGTTCGAGGGCTACTGGCGCAACGAGGAGGCGGACGCGGCCCGGGTGCGCGGCGGCTGGTACTGGACCGGTGACCTCTTCTTCCGCGACCCCGACGGCTTCCTCTACTTCGCGGGCCGTACGGAGGACCGGCTGCGGGTCGACAGCGAGAACCTGGCGGCCGCGATGATCGAGAACATCCTCGCCCGCTGGGCGGACGCGGCGGCCGTGGCGGTCTACGCGGTGCCCGACCCGGTCGCGGGGGACCAGGTGATGGCGGCGCTGGCGCTGCGCGACGGGGCCGGCTTCGACCCGGCCGCGTTCGCCGCGTTCCTGAGGGACCAGCCCGACCTGGGTACGAAGATGGCGCCCCGGTTCGTACGGATCGTGCGCGCGATGCCGGTGACGGCGACGAACAAGGTCCGCCGGGCCGGGCTGCGCCTGGAGGGATTCTGGTCCGGGTCCGCTGTGTGGTGCCGGGACCCGGAGGGCACGTACGTACCGTTCGGGGAGGAACACCTGGCCGCCCTCACCGAGGAGTTCGAGGAGCACGGGCGCACCGGGCTGCTCTCCTCAGACGCCGAACGGGCGTGAGAGGACCGCCCGCCGCAGCTGCGTCACCGCCAGGACGGCGCCCGCGAGCAGGAGCAGTGAACCCGCGACCGACGCGAACTGCATGCTGTGCACGAAGGCCTCCCTGCCGACCGAGATCAGCGAACCGTCGCCGGTGGACAGCGCGCCCGGCAGCGTCTTGCGGGCCACCTCCGGCGCGGAGTCCGGCATCTCGGCGGTGTAGACCGCGGTGGCCACCGCGCCCAGGAGCGCCATCCCCATCGCGCCGCCGAACTCCTGCCCCGTCTCCAGCAGCGAGGCGGCCGAACTCGCCTTCTCCGGCGGGCTGCTGGACAGCGCCAGGTCCGAGACGAGCGCCATCACGGTCACGATGCCACTGCTCATCACGGCCGATCCGACGAGCAGCAGCCACAGCGAGTCGGTGCCCGACAGGGCGAGGATCCCGAATCCGGCCGCCGCGATGACGAATCCGGCGCAGACGACATGGCCGCGTTCGGTCCGCTGGGCGACGGCGGTGGCCGCTGGCGCTGCCGCACCGACCGCCAGCGAGGGTGCCAGGCTCCACAGCGAGGCCTCCATCGTGCCCATGCCGAGCACCGACTGGAGGTACTGGGTGGTGAAGAAGGCGGAGCCCATCATCGCGAAGGAGGCCAGTGCGTTGAGGCCGATCCCGGCGGCGAAGCCGCGGCCGCGGAACAGCTCCCGGCTGATCATCGCGTCGCCGCGGCCGCGCTGCCGGCGGACGAAGACCCAGCCGACGGCGAGCCCGGCGAGGATGATCAGCCCGTTGCGCGCGTCCATGCCGTGGGCGGCGCTCTCCTTGACCCCGTAGACGACCGGCAGCACCGAACCCATCGACAGGGGCACGCTGAGGAAGTCGAACCGCCCGGGGTGCGGGTCCTTGAACTCCGGCACCAGCACCGGCACCAGGACCAGCAGCAGCACCATCGCCGGCACATTGATCAGGAAGACCGAACCCCACCAGAAGTGCTCCAGCATGACGCCGCTGAGCACCGAGCCGAGCGCGATCCCGCCCGCCATGGCACCGGACCAGATTCCGACCGCCCGGCTGCGCTGCCGCTCGTCGCGGAACATGTTGCGCACCAGGCCCATCGTCGACGGCATCAGCGTCGCACCGCCGATCCCCAGCAGGGCGCGGGCCGCGATGAGCATCTCGGGGCTGGAGGCGTAGGCGGCGCCGACCGAGGCCGCGCTGAAGGCGAGGGCACCGGCCATCAGCAGCTTGCGGCGGCCGATCCGGTCGCCGAGCGAGCCCATCGTGATGAGCAGGCCGGAGAGGGCGAAGCCGTACACGTCGAAGATCCAGAGCTGCTGGGTGGCGCTGGGTGCGAGGTCCCGGTCGATGGACGGGATCGCGAAGAAGAGGACGGACACGTCCATCGAGACCAGGAGGAGGGGGAGCAGCAGGACCACGAAGGCGGTCCACTCCCTGCGGCCGGCGCGCTCGCCGGGTGCGGTGGCGGTGCTCGTAGGTGTTGTCATGCCAGGGAATATACGAGCGTTTAAAACATGCGTCTAGTACACGTGTGTAAAACATCTGTATATCTTCGTCGTCGGTCCTCGGCTCCTGGTGAACGGTTCCTGCGGTTCCTGCGCCCGGAGGCCGCACAGGTGGGCCACCGCCTCGGGCACGGATGTGCCGCCGCGTGCGGGGGGAACGGATCACATGCCGGGAACGCACCGCGAGCACGCCGAGAACATGCCGAAAACGCACGAGGCGGCCCCGTGGAACGGAGACCGCCTCATGCGTTGTCTGTGCGCCGCCAGGGACTCGAACCCCGGACCCGCTGATTAAGAGTCAGCTGCTCTAACCAACTGAGCTAGCGGCGCCTGCTGACTCGAAAATAATACCTGGTCCTCAGGGGTGCCTCTGACACGTGTCCGGAACACGCCTTAGAGGGCCAGGGACAGCAGCACCGGTGCCGCGCGCCGGTTCAGGGTGTCCGCCGCCTCGCGCAGCCGGTGCGCGTCCTCGACCGGCAGCGAAAGTGCCAGGCATCCCGCCGACGCCCCGGCGGTCAGCGGCACCGCCGCGCACACCGTGCCGACCGCGTACTCCTGGAGGTCGAGCACCGGGACCGTCGCCGGCTGGCTGTCCAGCTTGGAGAAGAGGACCTTCTCGCTCGTGATGGTCCGCGACGTCAGCCGCGCGGTCTTGTGCCGCGAGATGTGGTCGCGGCGCCCGTTCTGGTCCAGCTGGGTCAGCAGGCACTTGCCGATCGCCGAGGCGTGCGCCGAGGACCGGAAGTCCACCCACTCGTTGACCGCCGGGGTGCCCGGACCGTCGGCGCACTGGGTGACGCGGATCTCGCCGTCCACGTACCGGCTGAGGTAGACCGCCGCACCGACCGAGTCGCGCAGCTGGGCCAGCGCCTGCTGGAGCCGGGCCTCCACGGCCTGTCTGCGCGCCGCGCCGGATCCGAGCAGCAAGAGCGAGGCGCCGGTCACGTACGCGCCGTCGGTGATCTGCTCGACGTACCCCTCGCGGCGCAGCATCAGCAGGAGGGAGGCGAGATGCCCGACGGGCAGTCCCGTCTCCCGGGCGATCTGGTCGTCCGCCACGCCGTTGCCGTGCTTGGAGACCGTTTCGAGAACACGAAGGGCGTACTGCACCGAATGGAACGGCGCGGTCGGTTCGGGCTTCAACGCCACGGTTTCCCCCCACCAGGTTGTGACCGCAAGCTCTGCCCTCACGATAGCCGCCAAAGGCCTGTTCAGGGGCGGGTGTTGACGACTCGTTGGTGCGCCCCGGCTCTGCGAGCTGGGGCGCACCCGTCCGGCATATGCCAGAGTCATTGGCGATCGACGGATGCCGAGGTCACAGCACCGCGTTAAGGAATTCGCGCGTACGTTCGTGCTCCGGATCGGTGAAGATTTTTTCGGGCGAACCCGACTCCACGACCCGCCCGGCGTCGAACATCAGCACCTTCTCCGAGACGTCCCGGGCGAAGTTCATCTCGTGGGTCACACAGAGCATGGTGATGTCGGTGTTCCGGGCGATGTCGCCCAGCAGCTCCAGTACGCCCGCCACCAGCTCCGGGTCGAGCGCGGACGTCACCTCGTCCAGGAGCAGGATCTCCGGTTCCATCGCCAGCGCCCGTGCGATCGCGACCCGCTGCTGCTGGCCGCCGGAGAGCTGGGAGGGATGGGCGTCGATCTTCGCCGAGAGGCCGACCAGGTCGAGGAGCTCCTTGGCCCGGGTCTCCGCCTTGTCGCGGTCCATGCCCAGGACGTTGACCGGCGCCTCGGTGATGTTCTGGAGCACCTTCATGTTGGGGAAGAGGTTGAACTGCTGGAAGACCATGCCGATCTTCTTCCGCGCCTCACGCAGATGCTTCTCGGACGCCGGCTTCAGCGAGCCGTCCGCCGCCACCATGTGCGTCAGCGGGTCGCCGTTGATCCGGATCACGCCGTCGCTGACCTTCTCCAGCGTCATCAGCAGCCGCAGGATCGTGGTCTTGCCCGAGCCGCTGGGCCCGATCAGGGTGACGTGCTCGCCGCGCTCGACCGAGAAGTCCAGCTGGTCGAGGACGACATGGTCGCCGTACTGCTTGACCACCTTGTCGAAGCGGACCAGCGGATGCCCGCCGTCCTCGGAGCCGGGGGCCGCCGCGACGTCCTCGGGCGCCGTGGCCGCGGTCTTCTGCAGGGGGAGAGGTTCAGTGGCCAAGGCGCTTCTCCAGCTTTCTCATCAACAGCGAGGTCGGGTAGCTCGCGACCAGGAAGATCAGCCCGGCGAGTGTGAACACCTCGGTGTACACGAAGTGTTTGGTGCCGTAGTCGCGGGCCTGGAACACCATCTCCTGCACCGTGATCACGGCGAGGAACGGCGTCTCCTTGAACATCGAGATCGCGTAGTTGCCGAGGGCGGGCAGTACGTTGCGCACCGCCTGCGGCAGGATCACGGCCTGCCAGGTCCGCCGGGGCGACATGGACAGCGCCCGACAGGCCTCCCACTGGCCCTTCGGCACACCGTCGATCCCGGCGCGGTACACCTCGGAGGTGTACGTGGCGTAGTGGACGCCCAGCACCGCGATGCCGATGTACAGCGGCTCCACCGAGCTGAACACGGCGGCCGCGCCGACGAGTTGGATCAGCAGCGGGGTGGAGCGGATGAACTCCATCACGACCCGCACCGGCACGGTCACGAACCGGCTCGGGGCCCGTCCGGCGACCGCGATCATCAGCCCGAGCACCGCGGCGACCAGCGTGCCCAGCAGCGTGGCCAGCAAGGTGACCTTGAACCCCTGGAGGAGCAGGGGCAGGGCCTCGCCGACGGCGTCCCACTTGAATCCCTCGTTCACCGGGCACCTCCCGTGGCCGAGGCGGTCACGGCGCTGCGGGACTTCAGCAGGCTGCGCCCGCCGGTCTCCAGGCCGAGCCGCCGTTTGGCGGACCGCTCCAGCAGGTTCATCAGCAGGGTCAGCGCGTACGCCAGCACGAAGTAGCAGACCAGCAGGGTCACGTACGCGGTGAGGGTCTCACCCGTACGGCTGCGCAGTTTCTCGACCGCGGTCATCAGGTCGGCCGCCGAGATGAGCCACAGCAGCGGCGTGCACTTCAGCAGCTGGATCAGCAGGTTGGTCAGGGAGGGCAGCATCTGCACCCAGGCCTGCGGGAGGATCACCTTGCGCATCCGGTGCAGCGGCGTCATGTTCAGCGCGATCGTCGCCTCGTACTGGGCGCGCGGCACGGAGTTGATCGCCCCGCGCACCACCTCGGCGCCGTACGCACCGTAGTTGAGGCCGAAGGCGAGGACGCCGCAGAGCAGCGGCGACAGTTCGTACCCCGTGAGCGGCGGCATCGCGTAGTAGAACCAGAACAGCTGGACGTACAGCGAGGTGCCGCGGAAGAACTCCACGACCACCCGGGAGACGCCGCGCGACAGCAGCAGCCGGCTGATCGACATCAGCCCGAGGACGAACGACAGCACCAGGGCCAGCAGCGCACCCAGGACCGTGGCTTCCAGGGTCACCCACAGGCCCGAGCGCACCTGTGGGAGATCGTCCATGAAGGCGGAGAAGAAATCACTCATGCGGTGGGTTCCGTCCCTGTCAGCCCTTGCACAGATCGGCCGTCTTCAGGGTGGCCGGCGGGATCTCGGTGGCCCCGAAGCCGTAGTCCTGGAGCAGGCTCACATAGCGCGACTTGTCGGAGACGATCTTCTTCAGCTCGCGGTTGAAGGCGTCGCGCAGTTCCTCGTTGCCCTTGCGGAAGACGGCGCCGCCGGGGCTGTACTGCTTCTCGCCCTTGAGCTCCGGCAGGAAGGCCTCGGTGACCTCGGTGCCCGCGTTGGTCTTGGCGAGCCAGCGCAGCGAGATACCGGTCAGCAGGAACGCGTCGACCCGGCCGCCCTTGACCGCGTCCGCGCCGTCCTGCGGCTTCTGCAGCGTCTTGATCCTGCCCTTGGAGATGCCGGCGCCCTCGGCGTACGAGCCCTCGACCGCACCCGCCATCACACCGATCGTGACCCCGGCCGCCTTCGCGGACGCCAGGTCGGTGATGTTCTTCGGGTTGCCCTTCTTCACCATCATCGCGGTCGGCGAGATGAACTCGGGCTCGGAGAACAGCGCGTTGGCGCAGCGCTCGGGGGTGATCGCCATTCCGGCGCTGACCACGTCGTACTTGCTGGCCTGCAGGCCCGGGATCAGCCCGTCCCACTCGGAGAGGGTGGGCCGCAGCTCGTCGACACCCAGCGCCTTGAAGATCTCCCGGTGCAGGGCGGGCGCCTCGCCCTTGAGCTGCTTGCCCTCCATGTAGCCGTACGGGGCCTCGTCGGCGTACGCGACCCGGACGAAACCCTGCTTGCGGAGCTTGGCGAGGGCTCCCTCGCCGTCCGCGGAGTCGGTGCCGGTCTTGCTGCAAGCGGTGAGCAGGCCGGGGACGACGAGCAGACCGCCCACGGCTGCCGATCGGTTGAGAAAGCCCCGGCGGGACAGGTTCGGGAAGTCAGCCATGGTTCGCAGTCTCCTGGAAGGGTCGAACAGTCCGGACAGGGTGAACGCCTGCCCGCTCCCGTACGTCTATTCAGGAAGAGCTCGCATGTAACCGAACGGTGGCCGGAGGGTGACCTTCCCGTGTCTGATGCTGGGCGGAGCGTGACGGGATGTGCGCGGGCCGTATTTCCTTGTGGGGTGCGGCAGATGACGGGGTGTTATCGGTGGATGTCCGTAATGGTGTGGTGAAGTCGGCATCGAACGGGCCGGGTTGGGATCACTCGTCCAGGTCCGTCCCCGGGATGTAGCCGAGCCGCTTGTCCACCACGTTCGGCAACGGCTCTCCGGCCGCCCATCGTTCGTACATCGCGACGAACTGCTCACCCAGCCGGTCCCGCCAGCCCACCGTGTCACCGCTCATGTGGGGCGACACGATCAGACCGGGCGCGTCCCAGAGCGGGCTCCGCGGACCGAGCGGTTCCCGCTCGAACACGTCGAGTGCCGCTCCCGCGATCCACCGCTTGCGCAGCGCGTCCACCAGATCGCCCTCGACGACCATCGCTCCGCGCCCCACGTTGACGAACCGGGCCGACGGCTGCATCAGCCCGAAGAACCGGGTGTCGAACATCCCGTACGTCCGCGGGGTCAGCGGCGCCGCGCAGATCACCCAGTCGGCCAGCGCCGCCAGCCGGTCCAGATCGCCCGCTCCGTGGATCGTGCGCCGGGCCGTGCGTCCCACCAGCGCCACCTCGACGCCCAGTGCCATCAGCAGCCGGGTGATGGCGCGCCCGACCGGCCCGGCGCCGACGACCACGGCGCGCGAGCCCGCGACCGGGGTGCTCTCGCGGTGGCGCCACCGCCGCCGGTGCTGGAGCTCCAGCGTGCCGGGGAGGTCCTTCGCGAACGCCAGCACCAGCCCCGCCACGTACTCGGCGACCGGCTGCTCGAAGACACCCCGGGCATTGGTCACCACGGTGTCGCACTCCACCAGCTCCGGGCAGAGCAGCCGGTCCACGCCCGCGCTCGCCGTATGCACCCAGGCCGGACGCGGCCCGTCACCCGGCCAGGCCTCCCGCACCGCGTCGGAGGTGAAGTCCCAGACCAGCAGGACATCGGCCCCGGGGAGCTGCGCGGCCAGACCGGCCCCGTCGACATGGCGGACCCGGACCCGTCCGGCCAGCCGGCCGAGCCGGGGCGGCGGATCGGCGTCCAGGACGAGCAGAACGGGCTCCGGCATGGGGGACCCTCCCGCGTCGGCCGAGGTGGGCGCAGGCACCACGCTCGCAGCCGCCCCCGCCCCCGTCAACCGGTCAGGGCGATGACCGGGGCGGATGGGGGAATACTTGAACAGAGGCGGGGGGATCCGGACCACAGGAAGGGTGGACATGACGACCGTCGGTTTCCTCTACCCGGGCCATTTCGCGGAGGACGACTTCCCGCGGATGGAGATCCTGCTCGACAGCACCATCAGACTCGTCGTCAACCACACCGAGTGCCCCGACGACGCCTACCGCGAGGACGCCCTGCGGGCCCTGGGTACCCCCGGCCGGCTCGCGGCCGGCGCCGAGGAGCTGCAGCGCTCCGGGGTCGAGTCCGTCGTCTGGGCCTGCGACGGCGGCAGCTTCCTGTACGGCCCGCAGGGCGCCCGCGCCCAGGCCGCGGCCGTCGCACGCGCGCTGGGCGTGCCCGTCTCCAGCACCTCCATCGGCTTCGTCCACGCGGTACGGAAGCTGGGCGCCGCCCGGGTCGCGGTGGCCGCGACGTACCCCGAGGGGATCGCCGCGGCTTTCACCGCGTTCCTGGAGGACGAGGGCATCGAGGTGCTCGCCACCCACGCGGCCGGCGCCGCCACGGCGGCCGAGGCCGCGGCGTGGGGCCCGGACCGGCTGAAGGAGCTGGTCACCGCGGCCGACCGCCCGGACGCGGACGCGGTACTGCTGCCGGACACGGCCCTGCACACGGTCAGCCACCTCACGGCACTGGAGGAGGTGCTCGGCAAACCGGTCCTCACCGCGAACCAGGTGGCCGCCCGGGAGGCCCTGCGCCTGGCCGACCGCCACGCCTGGGCCGAGCGGATGGGCACGCTCTTCGCGGCCCGGGAGGCGCCGCCGGCCCCGGCCGCGCCGCCGGCCCGGGGGATCTGGGGGAGCGGACGCAAGTACGCCCACGGCCAGAACGCCTACGGCCGCGGTTCCGGACCCTCGGGGCGGTAGGTCCCGGGGGACGGGCCCGGAGCCGCCCCGGAATAAACGGAGTTAACCTCCTGTTTGAGTCCTCCGGACGTACGAGGCAGGTACGACGGACTACGAGCACCATCGGAGAGGTCAGGACGTGGACGAGATTCGAGGCGACGAGATCCGTGGCAAGGCGGAGGGGACGGCACCCGTTCCGCTGTCCGTGCTCGATCTGGTGACCGTGGGCCAGGGCCGCACCGCGAGCCAGGCCCTGCGGACCGGGGTAGAGATCGCGCGGCTCGCCGAGCGGCGCGGCTTCCACCGCTACTGGGTCGCCGAACACCACTCCATGCCCGGCGTCGCCTCCTCCTCGCCGGCCGTGATCCTGGCCCACACCGCGGCCCACACCGAACGGATCCGGCTCGGCTCCGGCGGCGTCATGCTGCCCAACCACGCCCCGCTCGTCATCGCCGAGCAGTTCGGCACCCTGGAGGCCATGGCCCCCGGCCGCGTCGACCTCGGCCTCGGCCGCGCCCCAGGCACCGACGGCGCCACCGCCGCCGCCCTGCGCCGCACCGACCGGCTCAACGAGGGCGCGGAAGATTTCCCGCAGCAGCTCGCCGAGCTCACGCGCTTCCTGGACGACGACTTCCCCGACGGCCACCCCTACGCCCGCATCCACGCGGTCCCCGGCCCCGTCCAGGCGACCTCCGAGGGCGGCGTCCAGTCCCCGGCCCGCCCGCCCCTGTGGCTGCTCGGCTCCTCCGGCTTCAGCGCCCGGCTGGCCGGCATGCTCGGCCTGCCCTTCGCCTTCGCCCACCACTTCTCGGCCCAGAACACCGTGCCGGCCCTGGAGCTGTACCGGGAGTCCTTCAAGCCGTCCGCGGTCCTGGACGCCCCGTACGCCCTGATCGGCGTCGCGGCCCTGGCCGCCGACGACGAGCGCGAGGCCCGCCGCCAGGTCCTCACCGGCGCCCTGTCGATGCTCCGCCTGCGCTCCGGCCGCCCCGGACTGGTCCCGACGCCCGAGGAGGCGGAGGCGTACGCCTTCACCCCGATGGAGCGCGAGTTCGTCGACAGCTGGCTCGTCAACATCGTCCACGGCACCCCGGACGAGGTCCGCACCGGCCTCGACGACCTGGCCAAGCGCACCGGCGCCGACGAGCTGATGATCACCGCCAACGCCCACGGCGGAGATGCCCGCCTGCACAGCTACGGACTCATCGCGGACGCGTACGGGCTGCCGGGGGCCTGACCGGACCGCCGGCTGACCGTGCCGCCTCAGGCCTCCAGTGCGCGGGCGCCGAGCAGTTCGGCGATCCGCTCCGGGGCGACCGCGCGGGAGTAGAGCCAGCCCTGCCCGGTGTCGCAGCCGATCCGGCGCAGCCGCTCCGCCTGGCCGGCCGTCTCCACGCACTCCGCGGTGACGGTCAGGCCCAGCCGGTGCGCCAGCTGGACCATGGCCTCGACGATCGTCTCGTCGGCGGGGCTGGGGTGCGTGCCGTCCTCGTAGCGGAAGCCGCGTACGAAGGCGCCGTCCAGCTTCAGTACGGAGACCGGCAGGCGGCTCAGGTAGGCGAGGTTGGAGTAGCCGGTCCCGAAGTCGTCGATGGCGATCCGGACGCCCATGTCGCTGAGCGACTGGAGGGCCTGGAGCGGGCGGCCCGCCGATCCCATCACCGCGGACTCGGTCAGCTCCAGCTGCAACAGCGCCGGGTCGAGCCCGGTCTCCGCGAGGATCTCCGCCACATCGGTGACCAGGTCGGAGTCCCAGACCTGGCGGACCGCGACATTGACGCTGATGAACAGCGGCGGCTCGGCCGGGTGGTCGAGCTGCCAGCGCCTGGCCTGACGGCACGCCGCCCGCAGCACCCAGCGGCCGAGCTGCACGATCGAGCCGTCCTCCTCGGCGATCGCGACGAACCGGTTCGGCGAGAGCATGCCGAACTGCGGGTGGTTCCAGCGGACCAGCGCCTCCACACCGAGCACGACCCCGTCGGCCATGCCGACCAGCGGCTGGTACTCGATGGTGAACTCGCCGCGTTCGACGGCCGGCCGGAGGTTGGACGAGAGGGCCTGGCGGGTCATCCGGTGGGCGTTGCGCTCCGGGTCGAAGACGGTCCAGCGCCCCTTCCCGTCGGCCTTCGCCCAGTACAGCGTCGTATCGGCCGCCTGCATCAGGCCCGTGGCCGAGGTGCCGGCGACCGGCCGCTCCACCACGCCGATCGACGCCGAGACGGAGAGCCGCTGCCCGGCCAGGTCGAAGGGCTTCTGGAGCGCGGCGAGCACGCTGCGGGCGAGGTCGGTCAGCTGCTGCGTACCGGTGGACTCCTCGACCAGGATCGCGAACTCGTCCCCGCCGAGGCGCGCCACCAGAGGGGCACTTGTGGGGTGCGGGCCCTCCCGCTCGGCGCAGTCGGTGAGCCGGGCGGCGACGGCGGCGAGCAGCCGGTCGCCGATCCGGTGGCCCAGGGTGTCGTTGACGGCCTTGAAGCCGTCCAGGTCGAGGTAGCAGAGCCCGATCCGGCCGCGTCCGGGGTGGGTGTCGTCCTGGTACGGAGGGGTCTCCAGGACGGCCGAGAGCCGCTCGAAGAACAGCGTGCGGTTGGGCAGCCGGGTCACCGGGTCGTGCATCTGGAGATGGCGCAGCCGCTTCTGGAGCTCGCGCCGGTCGCTGACGTCCGCGACGGAGAGCAGCACCTGGCCGGGCGGGCGGTTCCCGCCGTCCGTGTCCCGTGCGCCGTCGTCGCGGTCGCTGTCACCTTCGTCGTCGCGGTCCGCCTCCGCCTCCGTCGCGGGCATCGGTACGACGGTGATCTCGGCCCACATCGAGCGCCCGTCGGGGTGCTTGAGCCGGCGGGTGCAGCGGAAGCGGGAGCGCCGGCCGTGCAGCACCTCGCGGTACGCGTGCCAGGTGCGGCCGTCCGCCGCGAGGTCGACCAGATCGGAGGCGGACTGGGCGGTGAGTGCCGGGGCGGCGATGCCGACCAGCGCGGACAGGGCCTCGTTCGCGGTGACGATCAGGCCCTCGTGGTCGACGACGGCCATCGGGACCGTGGCGGCCCGGAAGGCCGCCCGGTAGTCGTGCGCCCCGGAGGCGGCCGACTCCGGGGCGGCGTCCGAAGCGGCGTCCGGGGCGAGTTCCCCGGTGACGCCCTCGGGGGCCCCCTCGGCGGGCCATGACTGATGACGCTCCGTGACCGATGGTCGTGGGGAAGAGGCTGCTGTGCCTGCCGGGGGCCTCGGCCCATCGGAGGTTGCGCTCACCGTTCGCTCCCGCCATGCAGTTCTGTCCTGGACAGGTCTGGTCGGACTGGCCCGCCGCGTGGAGCGCCGTTGTCAGGGGCGGAAAGCGCGGAGGAAAGCGAGGTGAAGCATAGAGGCTGGCGGCTCGGCCGTTCCAGCGCCCCGACGGTTCCGGACGTCGCGCCCGATGTGCATGGGCCATTCGCGCGCAGATCCGGTTTGCCCATGACTGATCGTTTCTGTGCGGCTCTGTTCTCTCGCGTTGTATCGGTGATCGATTGTGACTGTCTGTGATAGGAGGCGCGCAGGTGGGCCGCTGACCCGACTGGGGCAGCCCAACAGGACGTAACGCCTGAATCGCCACAGGGTGGTCGGGAGGGTGCTGAAGGTCCCAGGCGTCCGCACCCCGCACCCGGAGGTAGATGTGCCGCGTCAGCACGGACCCGGAGGAGTGGTGAGACCGAGTCCGCGCGCCGTGACGGCCGGGCTGATCTCCCTCCTGGCGGTCGCCGCGACCTCGCTCGTCGCGGGACCCGCCGTGGCCGCCACCGGTGCGGCCGACGCCTGTGCGCTGCCCCGGACCCAGGCCCACCACTCGCTGGGCCTGGACGAGTGGAACAGCGCCTACCCGCGCCCCGACCATCCGCTCGACGCGGTCATGGTCTTCCTCTCGTTCCCGGACGCCCGGCCCGTCACCACCCCCGCCGAACTCACCTCCGACTACTTCCCCGCCACCACCAGGTTCTTCCAGCGCGCCTCGTACGGAAAGTTCACCCTGCGCCCGCACCCGCAGAAGCAGTGGATCCAGATGCCCAGGCCGTCGGTCTGGTACGGCATAAAGCGCGACTGGTCCAACGACAGGCGCAGCGCCTACCTGCACGACGCGATCGACGCGGCCGACCCCGAGGTGGACTTCTCGAAGTACGACATCGTCTACCTCGTCGCCGACCCGGACGCCCCGGGCGTCGACTCGGACGCCACCAAGGTCGTCAACTTCGACCGGCCGCTGCACGCCGACGGTACGGACATCAGGCGCGTCGTCACCGTCTTCGAGCAGCACCCGCCGGACCACAACGTGCTGGCCCACGAGACCGGACACGTCTTCGACCTGCCCGACCTCTACCACCGGCCCTCGGACGGCAAGGGCGACTGGGACACCTACGTGGGCGACTGGGACGTGATGGGCAGCCAGTTCGGGCTCTCGCCCGATCTCTTCGGCTGGCACAAGTGGAAGCTGGGCTGGCTGGACGACCGGCAGGTGACCTGCATCCAGAGCGACCGGGTCGTCACCCTGGAGTCGATGGCGGCAGTGCCCGTGCCCGGCGCCTCCATCGGGACCCGGCTCGCGGTGATCAGGACGGGCGAGGGCAGCGCCGTGGCGATCGAGGCCCGCAGCGCCACCGGCAACGACCGCTCGACCTGTAGCGAAGGAGTGCTGCTCTACCGGATCCGGAACGAGACCCCGTCGGGCGGCGGGCCGGTCGATGTCATCGACACCCACCCCGGCACCGACGCCTGCTGGGACCGGTCGGTCTATGCGCCGCTCGCGGACGCCCCGCTGCGGGTCGGTGAGACGTTCTCCGTCCCCGGCGGACACACCACGATCGAGGTCGCCGACCGGACCCCCTCGGGCGCCTGGACGGTCCGGATCACCACCGGGACGTAGCGCCGGGCCGGCCACGACGAAGAAGCCCCCTCGCTCTCGCGAGGGGGCTTCCTGTGTCTGTGCGCCGCCAGGGACTCGAACCCCGGACCCGCTGATTAAGAGTCAGCTGCTCTAACCAACTGAGCTAGCGGCGCCTGCTGACGTCGTAGACCTTAGCACCCAGATCGGCGGGAGGAAAAATCGAAATACGAGGCCCCGAGGAGGGCACCGACCGGGCCACCCGCACACACGCCCAGAGCAGTACGTCGGGCCCCGGCAGCCAGGGGCTGCGGGTGTCGGGGGCGACCACCCAGCGGGGTCCGGATGCATTCGGTTCGCAGGTCAGGGGCGGCACGGTCACCGCGTCACCGGTGCCGTGACAGAGCAGTGGGGGCACCTTCCGGCCGCTCTCGTCCTGCCCCGCCGCGTCCCCTGCGGACCGGGACGCGGCACCCGCCCCCCACTCCTCCCAGTCCAGCAGCGAGGGCAGCCGCTGAGCGGTCCCGGGGGAGGCGAACAGCAGCATCCGGCCGCGGTGCGTGGCGACCGGCCCGGAGCCGGGTCCGTCCGACCAGAGGTGTTCGAGCATCCGGCGTCCGAAGAGTGTGGGCACGTTCACCACGTCGAAGGACGAACCGCACGGCAGGACCCCGGGAGCGGACGGGTGCGACTCCCACTGGGTCAGGGCGCTGCGCGGATACGCCGCGGCGCCGGCCAGCCAGGCGGCGCCGGCCGCCGTCACCTGAGCCGTCTGGTTACCGGCCTGCCGGCGCAGGACGGCGAAGACGTCGGCTTCCCGGTAGGGGCCGTCGCCGTGATGCAGGGTCGTTTCGTCTGGCAGCCATGCGGTCATGCACACAGGTCTACCGGGAGTGACGATCCGGATTCCGAGAGTTGTTGGAAACCGGGACAGCTTGGGGTGCCGAGGAGTATCTTGCCCCCAGGCATATGCCAGTGGTTCTACCCACAGTCAGCGCCGGCCGGTACGAGCCGGCGCCGGACCCGGGAGCGGGGGAGCCGGTCCGCGGTCGGGAAGCCGGGACGGCGGGGCCCGTCAGGGCGTGGGAGCGTTCAGCAGGCTCCGGCCGAACTCGATCATCTTCGCCGCGTAGTCCTCGGTCCACTCCGCCCGCCGCGCGATGTCCGCCGTCGTGAGCCGGTCGAACCGGCGCGGGTCGGCCAGCTGGGCGGCCGCGATCGCCTGGAACTCGACCGCCCGGTCGGTCGCGGCGCGGAACGCCAGGGCCAGTTCGGTGGAACGGCTCAGCAGCTCCTTCGGATCCTCCATCGACTCCAGGTCGAAGAAGTGCTCGGGATCGGCGACCGCCGCCGACGGCTCGAAGAGCAGGGGCGCGGGGCGCAGCCGCTGCCGCTCGTTCCGCTCGGGTTGTGCCATGTGGTTGTTCCTCCTCGGATGGGCCCGACGGCCACCCTCCATTGTCCAACCCGCCGCAAGGGCGCTTACGACCTGGTGCGCGATAGTGAGCGGGCTCCCTATCGCGCACCAGGTCGTTGCGGGGGCGTGCGCCGATCCGCTCGCGGCACCCGCGCCCCGACGCGCCCCCGGACTCAACGCCCCCATCGCACGCGGTGTTCCGCCAGGTGCGCCAGCACCCGGTGGTTCGCCTCCCAGCCGTCCGGGAACTTCACCGTGACGCCCAGCTGGACCGGCTCCGTCGACGGGTGCTCGTCCAGCAGTTCGGCGACGCCCGCGCGGCAGACCACGACGCAGGCGTGGCGGTGGCGGGAGGCCAGCACGCACAGGCGGCCCGTCTCCAGGTGGAACGCGGTGGCGTCCGGCCGGCCGGAGAGCGGGTGCAGGACCACCGTCACGTCGAACTCGCGGCCCTGGAGCCGGTTCGCCGTGTCCACCGCCACGCCCGTCACCCCCAGCTCCGCGAGCGCCGCCCGCACCGCCGCGGCCTGGTCGCGGTGGGCCGTGCCGACCGCGACCCGGTCCGCCGTGACCGGGACCGGGTCCGGGGAACGCTCGCTGGTGGCCGCGCCGCCCCGGTCCAGGAGCCGGCGCACCACCGCGGCCACCGCACGGACCGCCTCGGGGTCCGTGCGCGGGGTGTGCCGGGCGGGAAGCTCCAGCAGGCCCCAGCCGGACTCCGCGGCCTCGTCCAGCACCCGGTCGGCCGCCGAGCCGTCGGACCCGACGCCGAACGACAGCAGCCGGTCCCCGTGGTCCGTACCGCTGCGGAACGGGGTGTACGGGTAGAACGCGTCCGAGACCAGTTGCGCGGCCGAAGCGGGCAGCCGCCAGGAGACCGGCAGCCGGCGCTGCGGCAGCTCCGGATTGTGCGCCAGCAGGGTGGAGACCGCGCTCGCCGACGGGTCGTAACTCAGCCCCGCCCACTGGTCCGCGCCCACGATCGAGAACGGGTCCAGCTGGCCCGGATCGCCCACGAACAGGGCCCGCTCGAAGAGTCCGGCGACGGCCAGCAGCGCGTCCGAGCGCATCTGGTAGGCCTCGTCGACGATCGCGTGCCCCCACGGCTCGACGTTCTTCACATGGGCCCACTTGGCCGCCGTCGAGATGACGATGTCGAGCCCCGCCAGATCCGCCGCCTTCGCCGACTTCCGTACGTTGGCCAGCCCGTCCAGCACCTTGTCGTACGGGTCGGAGTCGCTGCTGTGCAGCCGGCCGACCGGCAGCCCGGGGTCCTTCTCGGCCAGCCGCAGCACCAGGTCGTCGACCTGGGCGTTCGTCTGCGCGACGACCATCAGCGGGCGCCCGGCCGCGGCGAGTTCGAGCGCGGCGCGGACCACCAGCGTCGACTTGCCCGCACCGGGCGGGGAGTCCACCACGATGCCGCGGGCCGTGCCGTTCAGCGTGTCGTCCAGGATCTGGGCGGTGGCCCGGCCCGCCGCGGCACCCGGGTCGAATCCGTCGGTCACAGCAGGTCCTCCGGGGTCACGGGGTCAGGGCTCTCGACAGCCGCACCGGAGCCGGGCGGACCGCCGTGGGTCCACGGGGTCTCCTCCGCCTCCGGCAGCTTCGGGCCGCCGCGCTGGTCGTGCTCGAACAGGGTCCAGGCGATCCGGTCACCGGGCTCCGGCACCGAACCGGGTGCCGGTTCCCTGCCGCGGCCCATCCGGTCGGTGATCCGCAGCACCAGCGCGGGCGCGGCGCCCTCCTCCTGCGGCCCGTAACCGGCGAACTCGGCGGTCTGCGGCTTGCCGTCCAGCGAGCGGTAGACCTTGACGCGGTCGGCCAGGTGCGGCTGCTCGCCGGTGCGGACGGTGACCAGCGGGCGCGGCGAGGGGCGCTTCGACTCGGTGTACGTCATCTCCACCCCGGTCACCTCCCCGATGAACGCCTCGCCCGCCAGCCGGCGGCCGGCCAGCACCAGCGGATCGTCCAGCGCCTCCTGGGCCTCCAGCTGGGCCTGGGCGGTCTCCCGCGAGGCGAGCTTGCGGGCCGCCGTCACCGCGTCGTCCCGGCGCGGCTGCGGCGGCTCCCCGGACCGCACCCGGTCGCGGTGGCCGGTGAACGACCAGCGGTCCCTGGTCCAGCGGTCCTCGGCCCTCGCCCCCTCGGGCAGCTCCCGCAGCAGGTCGAGGCCCCGCCACACGGCGTCCCAGGTGGGCCGCAGCACACCCGCCAGCAGCGCTCTGATCCCCCGCTCGGCCGCGGTCAGCTCGGCGAGCCGGGCATCGGCCGCCAGCCCGTCCTCGGCGGCGGCCAGCGAGGTCCGCGCGCGGTCGTACTTCTCGATCGCGGGGGCCAGCAGCCGGTTGTCGAAGTCCGGGTCGGTGGCCGGTCCGGCGGGCGGGCACAGCAGCTGTCCCTCGCGGTCCCGGGCCAGCTCGGCGCGGAACGCGGCCTCGGCCCCGGACTCGCCGGCCGGCGGGTCGACCCAGGCCAGCAGGGCGCCCAGGTGCTGGTCCTCCAGGGTGGACTGGCCGGTCGCCCAGTGCCGCCCGAGCAGATCGGTGCCGGCCAGCAGCAGCGAGGAGCCCGGCACCCGGGCACGCTCGCCGTAGTGCGTGAGCCAGCGGCCCAGCAGGGGGACCCGGGCGGGCGCCGGATACGGGGTGTCGGGGTCGTCCTCGGCGGTGCGCCGGAACCGCATGGAGCGGCCGAGCAGCCGGACGAACTCGATGCCCGCCCGGCTCGGCACGATCAGCTGCGCGGCGTCCGTGCACAGCTCGGTCTCGACCTTGACCTTCTTGCCGGTCGCGGGGTCGGTCTCGCTGCGTTCGGCGGGCTCGATCACATCGGCGTACGACTCGATGTGCGGCAGGACCGCCTCGGCCAGCTCCGCGAGGAACGCGAACCGCAGATCCCGGTCGCGCGGCTGGGCCACGACCAGCAGCCGCGGCGCGTCCCGGTCGGTGCCCACGAGGGCGCCGAGCGGGGCGCCCGCCTCACCCGCGGTGGTGAGCGGCACCAGGACCAGCGGCCGGTCGGTGAGCCGGCGGTGGCGGACCGTGGCCAGCGGCTGCGCGCGGCCGCTCTCCACGGCCTCCAGCCGGGCCAGCGTGGAGATCAGTGACATGCGGGGCCGCCTTCCAGCGCCTCGGCGCGCAGGGCCGCCGCGCGGCGCAGCGCTGAGACCGTCGGATCCGCCGGATCGCCCTCCTTGCCCGCGGCCGCGGCCAGCACCGCGCCGACCGTGGTCAGCCCGCCGAGCTCGCCCCGCACGCTGCGCCCCAGCGCCTCCACCGCGCCCTGCGCGCGGGCCCTGCCCCGGCAGTGGAAGGCGAGTTCGCAGGCGGCCAGGCACTCCGGCGCGTACGCCGCCGCGACCGACTCGACGGCGCTGTCCAGCTCCTCGGGGGCGCGCTCGGGGTCGAACGTGGTGCCCTCGGGCAGGGCCGCCGCGATGTCCTCGATCCGGGTGAGCCGGGTCAGCTGGCGGCGGGTGACCGCACGCTGCTTGCGCACGTCGACGACGGACGCGGCCGGCAGGTTGGAGAAGTCCTTCGGGCAGACCAGCAGCACCCGGTGGCCGACCTCCGCCCCGTCGGTGACCTCGGCGATCCGCTCCAGCGCCAGTACGTAGACAGCCGACTGGCGGGCGGCCGCGCCGACCTTCGCCGCGTCGGCGGAACCGTCGATCATGGGGAAGGACTTGATCTCGACGACGGTCCAGGTGCCGTCGGGGTGCACCACCACCGCGTCCGGCTCCAGATACGCGGGCGATCCCGCCACCTCCAGGGCCAGCATCGGGTGGTCCAGCAACGCCCAGCCGCCCGCCCCCGTCGCCTCCCGCAGGGCCAGCGCGGTGCGCGCGGCGCGGCCCTCGGGGCCGGCGGCCGTCAGATCGGGCACCGCGACGTCGTGCGGCGGCTCACCGGGTCCGCCGAGCCGCTCGTGGAGCAGGCGCATCAGCTCCGTACCGCCGTCGGCCTTGACCTTGGCCTCGAAGGCGTTGCCCCGCATGAAGGCGAACTGGGACTGGCCGAAAGCGGCCGGTGAACCGAGGGCGGTGGCGAGGGCGGCCTTGTCGACGCCTGCCCCGTCGAGCAGGGCGCGCCGCTTGCAGCCGGGGTTCGCGGCGAGGGCGGCCAGTGCGCGGGCGTCCAGCGGACGCGGTGCGACGGCCGGGCCCCTCAGCTCAGCGAGCCGCTGCCGCAGCGTCACCGCCCGCGGCTCTTCCCGCGGAGGCGGGGACGTCGGCCGGGGCAGGTGGACCGGCCGGTGCCGCGGCATCGGTGGGATCTGCGGAGGAGGTCCGCTGGCCGGGGATTCGCTCACCCGCGGAAGTCTTGCATCCGGCACTGACATCCGGGGACTTCGTGGCCGCGCTCACCCGTACGAAGCGGGTCAGGACCGCGTCGGCGACCCGGTTGGCGAGCCGCGTCACGGGCCGGGCCACCAGGGCGCCGAACCCCATCACGGCGGCGCCGGCGACGGCGTCGAGGAAGTAGTGGTTGGCCGTGCCCATCACCACGAAGAGGGTGATCAGGGGGTACGCGATACCGGCCGCGCGTATGAGCGGGTGCCGCCCGTGGCGCCATATGAGGATCCCGCACCACAGTGCCCAGCCGACGTGCAGACTCGGCATCGCCGCGTACTGGTTGGTCATTCCGCCCATACCGCGCGGGGCGCTCGCCTCCGTGCCCCACCAGCCGTACGAGCTGTACTGCGCCATCGTGTCGACGAAGCCGTGCCCGGCGGCCAGCAGCCGCGGCGGGCAGGTCGGCATCAGCGTGAAGCCGATCAGGCCGAGCATGGTGGAGGTCATCAGCCAGGTGCGGGCCCTGCGGTAGGCCTCCGAGTGTCTCCGGAACATCCATATGAGGACGGCCGGGGTGACCAGGTAGTGCAGCGACGCGTACGCGAAGTCGGCGGGTATCCCTATCGAGGAGTGCGCGGTGAGCAGCCGGTTGAGGGGGTGTTCGAAGTTGATGAGGAGCGACTGTTCCAGGTGCAGGATGCGCAGTCCGTGGTCGACGGCCGTCGACACGTCGCCGCGCACCAGCAGTCTGCCGCCCGAGTACGCCGCGTACACCAGGGCGAGCAGCGGCAGCTCGGTCCACCAGCGGGGCCGGGGGCGCGGCGCGGGCGCGGTGGTGGCATGCGGCATCCGGAAGTTCTCCATCATGTGTTCATGCGGCCGACGGCGGACGTTCAACCGTACGGTGCGGGTCGGCCGCGATTCCCCCAGGGGTGCCCTTCGGCGTCCCTCAGCTGTTCGAATTTGTCTGCGATGGGTGGGACGCCGGTACGGGCCCCCGGGTTGCCTCACGGGCGGGTGCGCGATGATGGAAATCCGGACGATCCGTTCCCGCCGTTCCCCCGTAGCGTGCCGGACGGTTCCGTCCCCGTCGATGTCCAAGATCTCAGATTCAGGATCAGAGGTCTCAGTTTCAGGGAGAGCCGTCACATGGCACCGCGAATCCTGCTTGCCCGGCACGGCCGGACGCAATGGTCCGTCAACGGCAATCACACGGGCAGGACGGACATCCCGCTGCTCGACACCGGGCGCGCGGGCGCCAAGCTGCTCGGCGAGCGGCTGCACCGGGGGCCGTGGGCGGACCTGCCCGGTCTCGAGGTCCGGACCAGCCCGCTCGTGCGGGCCGCCGAGACGTGCGAGCTCGCGGGGTTCGGCGAGCGGGCCGAGCGGTGGGACGCGCTGATGGAGTGGGATTACGGGGCGTACGAGGGGATGACCCCGGCCGCGATCAAGGCGATCCGCCCGGACTGGTTCATCTGGCGCGACGGGGTGCCGGAGGGGGAGACCCTGGCCGAGCTGTCGGCCCGTGCCGACGCGATCGTCGAGTGGGCCCGCTCGGCCGACCGCGACGTCCTGGTCTTCGCCCACGGCCACATCCTGCGGGCGCTCGGGGCGCGCTGGCTGGGCGAGGACGTGTCGTTCGCGGCGCGCGTCCGGCTGGATCCGACGTCGCTGTCGGTGCTGGGGTGGGCGTACGGGGCGCCGGCCCTGGAGCGCTGGAACGACACGGGGCACCTGGAGCGGTAGCCCTGACGGGGTTCCCGGCTCCGGATGCGGCCCCGGATGCCCCGGTCATCCCCAGCCCGTCCGGCGATTGAGGACGGAACCCCGGGCCTGGCGGTCGGGGTAACGATTCCAGCCCGTCCGGCGTTTGAGGACGGAACCCCGCGCCCCGGTCCGGGGGCAGCCACCTTTGCCCTCAAGCGCCGGGCGGGCTGGTTTTCGCGCCCGGGTCCGGCCGGAGGGTTCCGTCCTCAAACGCCGGACGGGCTGGGTGGGCCCGGGTGAGCGGGTCCCGCACGCGCGCCCCGGGCGCCCCGCGCGACCCAGCCCCAGGCCCTACGTCTTGGTGCCGGAAGCCGTGTGGCGGTCGAGGAAGTCCGTGATGTCGACCGATCCCCGGCCCTGCGGCCGCAGCACCGCCACCGCTCCGGCCAGCATCGCCCTGATCCGGGAGGACCGGACCTGGTCCAGCAGGTCCAGCACCTGGTGGCCCGTGGCCGCCGCCTCCTCCGCGAGGCCCGCCCGTGCCAGGTCCGTGGTCAGCTCGGCCCGGTACAGCGCCAGGTTCCGGGTGAAGTGCGGATCCTGCAGCCGCGTCGCGCGCCGGGCGTGCCGCGCCGCCCGCGACCAGTCGCCCAGCGCCGACCAGCACTGCGCCTCCAGCATCTCCAGCTCCGCCTCCCGGAAGAAGCTCATCCACTCCGGGTCCGCGGCGGACGGCCCCTGCCCGAACGCGGTGTGCGCCCGGCCGAGCGCCCGCTCGCAGCCGGTGCGGTCCCCGAGCCCCGCCCGGCCCCCCGCCTCCCGCAGCGAGAGGAGCGCCATCAGCCGCGGTGAGCCCAGCGGCCGGGCGGCGCGCTGTCCCGCCTCCGCGGCGCGCACGGACTCGCGCGAGCGCCCGGTGTCCCGGGCCAGGAACGACGCGTTGCAGAACGCGTGCGCCTCCAGCGCGTGGTCCCCGGCCACCCGCGCCGTCGCCAGCGCCTCCGCGTAGTGCGAACGGGCGTCCTCGAACCGGCCCGAGTCATGGGCCAGCCAGCCCACCGAGATGGCCAGCTCACCGGCCCCGCTGTGCAGCCGGTCCGCCGTGGAGCGCCGGGGCGCGGTCCCGGAGTCGAGCAGCGCGTACGCCGCGCGCAGCGGCTGCGAGGCCCGCCGGTAGAGGCCGTCACCGCCGTGCCGGTCGTCCAGCAGACGGATCTGCCGCACCGCCTTCTCGACGGCGTGCACCTCCGCCTCGCCGACCCGGCGCTGCGTGGGCAGGGACACGGAGGCGGTCATGCCACCGAGGCCCAGGCCCAGGGACGCGGCCGCCATCGTGGTGGAGCCGCTCGTCATGAATACGCGACGCAGCACGTCGCACTCCTCGTCGGTGTCGCTGCCGAACAGCGGGGAAGTCGGGGGCGAAGGGGCGTCCGCCGCGGGCCGGGCTCCCCGGCCGCGTACCGATTCACGCGGTGAGAAGCCCAGGTCCGCCAGGTCCGCCCCGGGGAACATGTGCAGGAAGACCCGCTCGTACGCGTAGTTCGGGCAGCGGATCTCGCCGGACTCCACGCGTCCGATGTACCGGGCGTCGCACGCGACCTGCTCGCCGATCTCGCGGGCGGACCTGCGTACCGCGGCAGCGAACTCCCCGGCGGAGCGCTGTCCGCGCAGCCGCCGGAAGGCGAGGTTGGGAACAGCCCGTGTCGACACCATGGCGGGCCCTCTCTGGCGCGAGCCGGGCGTTTTTCTCCGGTGTCCCGGCGGAGCAAGAACGTACCTGTTGTGACAACGCACACACACTGCGTTTGCTGACGAATCGGGCATCTCGCCCGCGATCTGCCATGAACTGCCACCCTTTGCAGCGGTGTGGGGCCGTAGCCCTTGACGCGGTCGGCGCGTTGGTCCATGTGGCGACGGAGTCCAGCTCCGCCCGGCGATGAGAGGAGAGGTCCCTTGTTGCATTTCGACCTGGCGACCGGCTCGCGGACAACCGCGACGACGGCCGCGACGACCGCGACGACCGGCCCCGTGGCACCGGCCGAGGGGCCCGCCGCGCCGGGCCCGCCTCCCGGCGCGGAACCCTGCGACCTGGTGACCGTCCCCGCCCGGCAGGGCCTGGAGGCTGTGGACATCCTGCGCCGCGGCGCCGACCAGGAGGCCGTCGGCCCGGTCCTCCACGACGGCCTCTGCGCCACCCTCGGCTTCCTGGTGCCGCCCGGCACCGCCGAGGCCTGGGACGTACCGGGCAGCGCCTGTACGCAGACCGACGGCCGCGGGCTGCGCATCCCCGCCGAGCCGCCCGTCTCCGGCAGCGGCTGGCTGCTGCCCCCCGGCGACGACACCTCGGTCACCGACCCCGCCGTGCTGCGGGCCGCACTCGACCAGGCCGCCCGGATGATCGAGGCGGCCGACAACTGCCGCTGAGCCCATAATGGCCGCAGGGCGGGTGAGCGGAACCCGCCCGTCACGGCCGGTTCCGGCCGGTCCCGGACCCGATGAGCAGTGAGCAGGTACGAGCGGCAGTGGCACGTCGAGGAGCGGCCGGCGGAGCGGGCGACCGCAAGCAGCGCGCGGACCGCAGGACCGACCGCAAGGCGGCACGCGGCGCCGAGCGCCCCGGCGGCAACGTCTCCGAGCCGGTGGACGGCGGCCTCGCCGAGCTGGTGCCCGACCGGGAGCGCAGGCACGCCTGGACGCTGACCATCGACGGCGCGCCGCAGTCCCACGTCGACCTCGACGACCCGGCGTACCTCTCCTTCGAGTACCAGCGCAGGATCGGCCACATCGCCGATCTGGCCGCGCCCGCCGGGCAGCCCCTGCACGTCGTGCACCTGGGCGGCGGGGCGTTCACGCTCGCCCGCTACATCGCCGCGACCCGCCCCCGCTCCACCCAGCAGATCGTCGAGGTGGACGCGGCCCTCGTCCAGCTGGTGCGCCGGGAACTGCCACTGGACCCGCAGGCCAGGATCAGGGTCCGCGCCACCGACGCCCGCGCCGGGCTCGGGAAGATCCAGGACGACTGGGCCGACCTGGTCATCGCCGACGTCTTCAGCGGGGCCCGGACCCCCGCCCACCTCACCAGCACCGAGTTCCTCGCCGAGGTGCGCCGCGTCCTGAAGCCCGGCGGGACCTACGTGGCCAACCTCGCGGACGGCCCCCCGCTGGCCCATCTGCGCGGCCAGATCGCCACCGCCGCCACCGTCTTCCCCGAACTCGCGCTCGCCGCCGACCCGACCGTGTTCCGCGGCCGCCGCTTCGGCAACGCCGTACTGCTCGCCTCGGACGTGAAGCCGAAGGTCGCGGAGCTGACCCGCCGGGTGGCGACCGATCCGCACCCGGGGCGCGTCGAACACGGGCGTGCGCTCGCGGACTTCACCGGCGGCGCGGCCGCGGTGCACGACGCCGGCGCCCGGCCCTCACCGCCGCCGCCCGCCTCGGCCTTCGACTGAGAGGCTGCCGGGAAGCCGCCGGGTGACCTCCGGGCGGACCGCCGCTCCACGTCACTTCACGATCTCGACGTCCGGGCGGACCGCCGCTCCACCGTCACTTCACGATCTCGACCTGCGGCGGATGGTCGTTCCAGGTGCAGAACACCGAGACCGTCGTGCCGTCGTCCTGGGCGAAGTTCACCCGGATCCAGGTCGAGTTCGTCCAGACCCGCATCGACCAGCCCGGCTCCGGCGTCGCCGACACCAGCTTCGCGCTGTCCGCGCCCAGCTCGAAGACGATCCGGCCGCCGTCCGTCGAGTAGCCCTTCGCCGTGCCCGCCGGAGTGGCCGACGGCGCGGGCGGGGACGTGCTCGCGGGGGCGTACGACCGCGCGGAGGAGGAGATCACGGACGGCTTCGGAGTGGCGGGCGGCGTGCTGCTGGGCGACGGGGACGGTTCCGGGCGGTGCGTCGAGGACGACAGCGTCTCCGTGCCCGCAAGGTCGCCCCGGTCGCTCCGGGCGCTCGCGGAGATCGGCACCGCGCGCGGCGGGTCGTACGCCGTCCCCGCCATCACGGTGTGCACCCCCCACCACGACAGCGTGACCGCCGCGCCGGTGGCGAGCGACCACGCGAGCGCGTGTACGAGTCCTCGTTGCATCCGGCACATCCTGCACCACCCGCCCGCCCGGTGTCCCACTACCGCCACCGGCCGGACCCGGGGATGCAGGATGGCGTACGGTGCCGCCCATGCCAAGTGTGCTCGTGGTCGAGGACGACCAGTTCGTACGTTCCGCCCTCATCCGGCACCTGACCGAGGCCTCCCACACGGTACGGAGTGTCGGCACCGCGCTCGAAGCGCTGCGCGAGGTCGCCCACTTCCGGTTCGACGTGGTCATCCTCGATCTCGGGCTGCCCGATCTCGACGGGTCGGAGGCGCTGAAGATGCTGCGCGGCATCACCGACGTGCCCGTCATCATCGCGACCGCCCGCGACGACGAGAGCGAGATCGTCCGGCTGCTCAACGACGGCGCGGACGACTACCTGACCAAACCCTTCTCCGTGGAGCACCTCTCCGCGCGGATGGCCGCCGTGCTGCGCCGCTCGCGGGCCGCGGAGGGCCGGGCGGCCTCCCCGCGCGTCATCCGGGTCGGCGGGCTCTCCATAGACCCGCTGCGGCGCCGGGCCGAACTCGACGGCACGGATCTCGACCTCACCCGGCGGGAGTTCGACCTGCTGACCTTCCTCGCAGGCCGGCCCGGCGTCGTCGTCCCGCGCAAGGAACTCCTCGCCGAGGTCTGGCAGCAGTCCTACGGGGACGACCAGACCATCGACGTCCATCTCTCCTGGCTCCGGCGGAAACTGGGCGAAACGGCCGCCCGGCCGCGCTATCTGCACACCCTGCGCGGCGTCGGCGTGAAACTGCAGCCGCCCGCCGCGCCCCCGGAGCGGCCCGCATGAGATGGGCGCTGGTCAAGGTCTGCCTGGCCGTCACCGTGATGGTCGTGGTCGCCTTCGCCGTACCCCTCGGCCTCGTCGTCAAGGAGATGGCCCGCGACCGCGCCTTCTCCGACGCCGAACGGCAGGCCGCGATGATCGGCCCCACCCTCTCCATCACCACCGACCGCGCCGAACTCGAAACGGCCGTGCTCACCACCGAACCCGGCGCCGCCGGCCGGATGGCCGTCCACGTACCCGCGGCCGGCGAGGCCGACAGCCGGGCGGTGGAGATCGGCAGCCGGCGCTCCACCCGCAAGGACCTGGAGACCGTACGGGAGTCGGGGCGCGCCTCCATCACCGAGGTGTCCGGCGGCTCCGCGCTGCTCCAGCCCACCGCACTCGGCTCCGGGGGCATCGCCGTCGTCGAGGTGTTCGTGCCCGATGACGAGGTCTCCAACGGCGTCGCCACCGCCTGGCTGATGCTGGCGGGCGTCGGCATCGCGCTGATCGTCGGCTCGGTCGCCGTGGCCGACCGGCTCGGCGTACGCATGGTGGAACCCGCCCGGCGGCTCGCGGGGGCCGCGCAGGACCTGGGGGAGGGGCGGCTCGGGACCCGGGTGCCGGAGGAGGGGCCGACCGAACTGCACTCCGCCGCCGTCGCGTTCAACTCCATGGCCGACCAGGTCGTCCAGCTCCTCGCCAACGAACGGGAGCTGGCCGCCGACCTCTCGCACCGGCTGCGCACCCCGCTCACCGTCCTCCGGCTCAACGCCGCCTCGCTCGGCGAGGGCCCGGCGGCCGAGCAGACCCGGGCGGCCGTCGAACAGTTGGAGCGCGAGGTCGACACGATCATCAGGACCGCCAGGGAGCAGCGCCCGCAGACCCAGGGGCAGGGCGGCGGTCCTGGAGCCGGCTGCGACGCCTCCGAGGTGATCCGCGCACGCATGGACTTCTGGTCGGCGCTGGCCGAGGACGAGGGCCGCGAGGTGCGCCTCGCGGGAGTGGACCGTACGGTACGCATTCCGGTGGCACGCCCCGAACTAGCCGCCGCACTCGACGCGTTGCTGGGCAACGTCTTCCGGCACACCCCCGAGGGCACCGCCTTCGCCGTGGACGTGCACCACAGCGGCGACGCGGTGATCGTGCTGGTCTCGGACGCCGGCAACGGCATCGCGGACCCCAGGGCCGCCCTGGCGCGCGGCGGCAGCGGCCGGAGCGGTACGAAGGGCGCGGTGGGCTCGACCGGGCTGGGCCTCGATATCGTCCGCCGGGTCGCGGAGTCCACCGGCGGCGACGTGCGGATCGGGCGCTCGGTGCTCGGCGGCACGGAGGTACGCGTCTGGATCGCGCTCGACGGGCAGCGGCCGAAGGGGCGCGGGCACCGGGTCGGGCGGCAGCGGCGCGCGGTGACCCGGCGGGCGGGGCCCCGGTTCCGCTCCGGAGCGGGCCCGAACCTTTAGAGCGGCCGATGCGCTCCTTAAGCCCACCCTAAGAACACCGACCCGGGCCCCAATTGCGGCATGTGCCGGATTCGGTGTCGCTAGCGTGCTCTCGCATCCCCCACTTCCGTATGACGAGGCAGGAACGCGATGGGCACCAGCACGCACCGGCGCACGGCGAGCACCAGGACCAAGGCGATCGGCGCGGTCGTCGCCGCGGCCGTGATCGGCGGGACGGTCTTCGCCCTCACCGGCACGGCCCAGGCGTCATCGGTCGGCGCCGCCTACACCAGGACCAGCGGCTGGACGAGCGGTTACACCGGGCAGTACGTCGTCACCAACGACACCGACAGGGCGAAGTCCGGCTGGACCCTGGAGTTCGACCTGCCCGCCGGCACGAAGCTGAGCTCGCTGTGGAACGGCGAGCACACCGTCAGCGGCAGCCACGTCACCGTCACGCCGGCGAGCTGGGACAAGGAGCTGGCCCCCGGCAAGTCCGTCACCGTCGGCTTCGTCACCAGCTCGGACGACAAGGCGGCCGACCCCACCGGCTGCCTCATCGACGACGCCACCTGCTCCGTCGACCCCGGAGCCACCCCGGAGCCCAGCGGCCGCCCCACCGGGACCGCGACCCCCACCCCCACCGGCTCGGCCACCCCCACGGCCCCGCCGACCGGCACACCGGCCCCCACGCCGGCACCCACCAGGACCGACGCGGGCAGCGGCGGCACCGCGAGCGGGGCGGGCTTCGCCCCGTACGTCGACACCTCGCTCTACCCCGCCTTCGACCTGGCCGGCACCGCCACCAAGACCGGCGTCAAGCAGTTCAGCCTCGCCTTCATCACCTCCGGCGGCAGCTGCGCCCCGCTCTGGGGCGGTGTCACCGGCCTCGGCGACGACCGGGTCGCCTCCCAGATCGACGGCCTGCGCGCGGCGGGCGGCGACGTCCGGGTCTCCTTCGGCGGCGCCTCCGGCTCCGAGCTGGCGCTGAACTGCACCTCGGCCGACGACCTGGCCACGGCCTACGGCAAGGTCGTGGACACGTACGAGCTGACCAAGGTCGACTTCGACATCGAGGGCGGCGCGCTGCCCGACACCGCGGCCAACTCCCGCCGCTCCCAGGCCATCGCCCAGCTCCAGAAGTCCCACCCCGGCCTGGACGTCTCCTTCACCCTGCCGGTGATGCCCGAGGGCCTGACCCAGCCCGGTGTGGACCTGGTCGCCGACGCGAAGAAGAACGGCGTGGACGTCGGGGCGGTCAACATCATGGCGATGGACTACGGCGCCTCGTACAGCGGCGACATGGGCACGTACGCGATCCAGGCGGCCACCGCCACCCAGGCCCAGGTCAAGGGCGTGCTCGGGCTCTCCGACGCGGACGCCTGGAAGGCCGTCGCGGTCACCCCGATGATCGGTGTGAACGACGTCAGCACCGAGATCTTCAAGGTCGAGGACGCCACCCAACTGGTCGAGTTCGCCCAGGACAAGGGTCTTGCCTGGCTCGCGATGTGGTCGGGCACCCGGGACAAGGAGTGCGAGGGCGGCGCGAAGCCGTCCGCCGACGCCTCGTGCAGCTCGATCGCGCAGGAGCCGCTCGCCTTCACGAAGGCGTTCGGCGCCTACAAGTAGCCACCACCCCCCGCGCATCCCGGCCGGTCCCCACGCCCCCCACATCCGGCCGGGGTGCGCCCCCATTCCCGCGGGCGGAAGTCGCGGCAGCCGGGCTACCGCGCCCGGTTCACCGCGGACAGCACCGCCGCCACCGATGACGCGAGGGCGGAGGCGTCCTGGCTCGCCCCCCCAGCGCACCTCACCGCCGCCCCACAAGACGCTGGGCGTGGGCCGCTCCACCGTCCGCGAGACGGTGCGCACACTCGCCGCGCTCGGCCTGCTCCAGTCCCGCCAGGGGGCCGGAGCCTTCGTCATCGCCGGCCACCCGGCGCAGGACTGGCCGGTCCGGCTGCGCCGGGCCGCGGTGGCGGCCGCCCACAACGGCGGTGGCGGCCGCCCGCAACCCCCTACTCACCGATCTCGTCGGTGAGTACGTCCCCGTGGTGCGGCAGGCGCTCATCGCCGCCCGCCGCCCGCCGCCCGCCGCCCGCCTCACGGCAGGATCCAGGCCCTCGGGTTCGGGGAAAGAACGCGGGAGCGCTCCCCGGTACCCCTGTGGCGCGGTCTCCCGTTCACCTTCCGGCGGGCGGTCCGGGGGGAACGGGGGGTGGCGAAGGGTGTTTCGGGAGGTCGGCGGAAATCCGGGGAGATCACTGCGACTTCCCGCCGACGGCGTCGTATTCCTGCTCCAACAAGCCTGTCACCTGCAGGAATTCAGGAATGAAGGGTTCCGCATCCCCTGTCCACGGGCTTTGGCAAGCCCTTGGCCGGACACGGTCTCGTGACTTGCAGGACACGCTCGCGCAACGGAAGCGTCTTCAACTCTTGACACCCACCCCTCCCAGGCAGCAACCTTCCGACATCGACGCATGGGAGCGCTCCCACATCGCAAGAGGATTTTTCGCGCGAACGGCACTGCCCGTGTCCTCCCCCCTGAACCATCCGGCACCCGCACTCACCAGCGCGTATGCCACGCAGTGAGCCAGTCCCACCCTGGAACAAGGAGTAGTGGAATGCGTATCACCCGCACCGCCGCCGGTCGGAGCCGCAGAGTCGCGGTTCTGGCCACCACGGGCCTGACAGCCACGGCCCTGTTGCTGACCGGCTGCAGCAGCGACTCGGACTCGTCGGACAACACGTCCTCCGATGCGAACGGGAAGATCACGCTGACCGTCGCGGACTTCGGGCAGTTCGGCTACAAGGAAGCCGGTCTCTTCGCGAAGTACCACGAGCTGCACCCGAACATCACGGTGAAGGAAGAGACCACCGCCAAGGAGGAGGACTACTACCCCAAGCTGCTCCAGCAGCTGAACGCGGGCAGTGGTCTGGCCGACGTCCAGGGCCTTGAGGTCGGGCGCATCAAGGAGCTCGTCGACACCAAGGCGGACCAGTTCGCCGACCTGAGCAAGGTCATCGACGTCAACGAGTGGGTGTCCTGGAAGGAGAAGCAGGCCACCGCCAAGGACGGCAAGGTGATCGGCGCGGGTACCGACATCGGCCCGATGTCGCTCTGCTACAACACCGAGCTCTTCAAGAAGGCCGGCCTGCCGACCGACCGCAAGGACGTCGCCGCGAAGATCTCCGGTGGCTGGGAGGACTACCTCAAGCTGGGTGAGGAGTTCAAGAAGAAGGCGCCCAAGGACACCTACTTCATGGACTCCGCCAGCGCGATGTTCAACGCCGTCGTCAGCTCGAACGCGAAGCAGTACTACGACGAGAACGGCGAGGCGATCTACAAGGACAGCCCCAGCGTCAAGCAGGGCTGGAACCTGTCGGCCGAGGCCGCGGACAAGGGCCTGACCCAGGGCCTCGCCCAGTTCGGCGACCCGTGGAAGGCCGCTCTGCGCAAGAGCACGATGGCCACCGTCGTCTGCCCCGCCTGGATGGCCGCCCAGATCTCGCTCGCAGCCGGTGACGACAACAAGGGCAAGTGGGACATCACCACCGCCCCCGGTTCGTCCGCCGCCAACTGGGGCGGATCGTTCCTCGGTGTGCCCAAGTCGGGCAAGAACGTCGAGGAGGCCGGCAAGCTCGTGAAGTGGCTGACCGCCCCCGAGCAGCAGGCCGCCGTCTTCAAGGCCGTCGGTCTCTTCCCGTCCAACAAGGGCGCGTACGAGCTGGCCGACGTGAAGACCGGCAAGCTCCCCTACTTCAACGACGCACCGATCGGTGAGATCTACGCCGATGAGGCCAAGTCCATCCCTGAGGCCATCATCGGCCCGAAGGACGCCGCCATCAAGGAAGCCATCTCCACCCAGATCAACAACATGGAGCAGCGCGGAACCGAGCCTGACAAGGCGTGGGACGCGGCGACGGAGAAGATCGACAAGGTGATCGGCTGACGTTCGCAGCGGCGGGCGGCCCCCGGGCCGCCCGCACCTGCACGTCACCGTCACGCAGGTGCGGAGCCGTGCGGGACGCGTCTTCCGGCGGGCTTGCACGGGGCGACCGGGTACCTCCCCGGCCGCCCCGTGGAAGCCCACCGCACGCGTCCTGGGCCCTGCCTCGTACCCGGGTAACTCAAGCACTCCAGGGAAGGAATCCCGCCCGTGGCCACCTCGTCTCCCACCCGGGACGCATACGCCCCGCCCCCCCCGAAGAAGCCGGTGGACACCCGCCGCCAGACGTGGCGGAGCCGCCTCTGGCGGTTCGACGACAAGGCGTCGCCGTACGCCTACGTAGCCCCGTTCTTCCTCATCTTCGGCGCCTTCGGGCTCTATCCGCTGATCTACACCGGCTGGATCGCGCTGCACCGGGTCGAGATGACCGGCATGGACCAGATGACATGGGTCGGCTGGGAGAACTTCGACAAGATCCTGCACGACTCGGAGTTCTGGACCGCCGTCACCAACACCTTCCTGATCGGTGTCATGTCGACGGTCCCGCAGCTGCTCGTGGCCCTGGGCCTGGCACACCTGCTGAACTACAAGCTCCGTGCCAGCACCTTCTGGCGCACGGTGATCCTCACCCCGTACGCCACCTCGGTGGCCTCCGCGGCGCTCGTCTTCGCCCTGGTCTTCCGGGCCGACGGCGGTCTGCTGAACTGGGCGCTGGAGTTCGTCGGCTTCGGCGACACCAACTGGGCCAACGGCGACTGGACGTCCAAGATCGCCATCTCGATCATCGTGATCTGGCGCTGGACCGGCTACAACACCCTGATCTACCTCGCCGCGATGCAGGCCGTACCGTCCGATCTGTACGAGGCCGCCTCGCTCGACGGCGCCTCGCGCTGGCAGCAGTTCCTCAAGGTGACCATTCCCTCGCTGCGGCCCACGATCCTGTTCACGATCGTCATCTCGACCATCGGCTCGATGCAGCTGTTCGGCGAGCCCCTGCTGCTGGAGGGGGGCAAGCTCGGCGCGACCGGCGGCAGCGAGAACCAGTACGAAACCCTCAGCATCTACCTCTTCAACTACGGCTGGAACCTGGGGCATCTCGGTCCGGCCGCCGCAGTGGCCTGGGCGATGCTCGCCCTCCTGCTGCTCATCGCCGCGGTCAACTGGCTCATCGGCCGCTTCGTACGCAAATCCGCGGTCTGACCGGGAGCGATATCCATGACCATCACCAGCCCCACCAAAGTTCCCGGGTCCGTCCGCCCGGTGCGCACCGCGCACCGCGCGCAGAAGCGCCCCAGCCGCTTCAAGCCCGGTGCCGGACAGCAGCTGAAGGGCGGTCCCTTCGCCTACATCGCGCTGACCGTCGTCGGCATCGGCTCGCTGCTGCCGCTGTACTGGACCCTCGTGGCCGCGTCCCACACCCAGGACGAAGTTCTGGCCACCACCCCGCCCTTCCTGCCCGGTGGACGGCTGTTCCACAACCTCGAAGCCGCCTGGGAGCAGGCCCACCTGGGCAAGGCGATCGTCAACAGCTTCATCGTCTCCGGCTGCATCACGCTGGCGACGCTCTTCTTCTGCACCCTGGCCGGCTACGCCTTCGCCAAGATGCGCTTCCGCGGCCGCGGGGCGCTGATGGCCGGGGTCATCGCGACCCTGACGATCCCGCCGCAGCTCAGCGTCGTCCCGCTGTTCATGATGATGTCCGACCTCGGCTGGAGCGGAAGCCTGGAGTCGGTGATCTTCCCGACCCTGGTCAGTGCGTTCGGCGTGTTCTTCATGCGGCAGTACCTGATCGAGGCGCTGCCGTACGAGCTGATCGAGGCCGCCAAGATCGACGGCGCGAGCAACTTCCGTATCGTGCGAAGCGTCGTGATTCCGGTGGCCCGCCCCGCGATGATGGTGCTGGGCATGCTCACCTTCGTCCAGTCGTGGAACGACTTCTTCTGGCCTTACCTCGCGCTGAACCAGCAGAACCCCACCCTCCAGGTGGCCCTCGGCCAGCTGAAAGCCTCGTACACCCCCGACGAGAGCATCGTGATGGCCGGCGCGCTGATCAGCACGCTGCCACTGCTCGTGGTGTTCGTGATCTTCGGCAAGCAGATCGTCGGCGGGATCATGTCGGGCGCCGTCAAGGGCTGACACCTCGTCAACGTCCGTTTCCCGCGAGCCCCGTACGGCCCGTACCTGACCGCGGGCCGTACGGGTTCCGGAGTTCCACCTCCCCCTGCCCCTGTCCGTCCACTCCTGGGAGCGCTCCCGCATGACTGCTGTACGACCCGACATCGCCCCGAAGCAGGCGCCCGAGGCAACGAGATTTCCGACAGACTTCGTCTGGGGGGCGGCCACCGCCGCCTACCAGGTCGAGGGCGCCGCGGCCGAGGACGGCCGCACCCCCTCCATCTGGGACACCTTCAGCCGTACGCCGGGCAAGGTCCGCAACGGCGACACCGGAGACATCGCCGCCGATCACTACCACCTGTACCGCGACGACGTCGCGCTGATGAAGCGGCTCGGGCTGAAGGCGTACCGTTTCTCCATCTCCTGGTCCCGGGTGCAGCCCACCGGGCGCGGCCCCGCCGTCGAACGCGGTCTGGACTTCTACCGCAAGCTCGTCGACGAGCTGCTCGAAGCCGGCATCGCCCCGGTCGCCACCCTCTACCACTGGGACCTGCCCCAGGAGCTGGAGGACGCCGGCGGCTGGCCGCAGCGCGTGACCGCGGACCGGTTCACCGACTACGCCGCGATCATGGCGGGCGCGCTCGGCGACCGCGTCGCGACCTGGACCACCTTCAACGAGCCGTGGTGCTCGGCCTTCCTCGGATACGGCTCCGGTGTGCACGCTCCCGGCCGCACCGAGCCCGCCTCCGCCCTGCGGGCGGCCCATCACCTCAACCTCGCCCATGGCCGGGCGATCGAGGTTCTGCGCGGTCAACTCCCCGCTGCCGCGCAGACCTCGGTCACCCTCAACCTCCACCAGGTCCGCCCGCTCACCGCGAGCGCGGCCGACGCCGACGCGGCCCGCCGGATCGACGCGGTGGGCAACCGGATCTTCACCGGGCCGATGCTGCGCGGCGAGTACCCCGAGGACTTGATCGCCGACACCGGGCACCTGGTGGACTGGTCGAAGCTGGTCCAGGACGGCGACCTGGCGGCCATCTCCCGCCCGGTCGACGTGCTCGGCGTCAACTACTACACGCCGACGCTGGTCTCCACGCCCGAGGCGGGCTCCGGTGACACGCGCAACGACGGTCACGGCGCCAGCGACCACTCCCCGTGGCCCGGCTCCGAGCACGTCGCCTTCCACCTCGCCGAGGGGAAGGAGCGCACCGCGATGAACTGGTCGATCGACCCCGACGGGCTCTACAACCTCCTCATGGATGTCACCCGGGACCACCCGGGGCTGCCCCTGATGGTCACCGAGAACGGCGCGGCGTTCGACGACTACGTATCGCCCGAGGGCCGGGTGGAGGACCCCGAGCGGATCGCGTACCTGCACGGGCACCTCGACGCCGTGCAGCGCGCGGTGGCCGACGGCGCCGACGTCCGCGGCTACTTCCTGTGGTCGCTGATGGACAACTTCGAGTGGGCGTACGGCTATTCGAAGCGCTTCGGCACCGTGTACGTCGACTACGCCTCCCAGCGCCGCATCCCCAAGGCGAGCGCCCACTGGTACGCCGACGTGATCCGCCGCCACGCCCTGCCGCCGACCGGCCCTTCCTGAGGCGGTCCCGGTCAACGCCCCCTAATCCGCGCGGTGTTGACCGGGACCGTCCGACCAGATGTCACCCCTGAGACCCGGCCCCGTGCCGGGTCTCGGTCATGTCCGGACACCGGCCGCGCGAGGCCGCGCCCCCGACCCGTGCGAGCCGCTTGACCACGCGCGTAGAGTGGGAGCGCTCCCACGACGGGGGCGGGGGAGCGGCCGACCGGTCCCGTCGAGTGTCAAGAGAGCCAACACCAGGACTTGGTTTGGTTATCCGACTGTGAGAAATTGACCGCGAACGGGAGGCAGCCATGACGGCAGCGCGAGTACGGAGCGGGGGCCGGCCCACGCTAGAGGAAGTCGCGGCACGGGCGGGAGTGGGCCGCGGCACGGCCTCACGGGTCATCAACGGCTCACCGCGGGTCAGCGCGCACACCCGGGAGGCGGTGGAGGCGGCCGTCGCCGAACTGGGCTACGTACCCAACCGCGCCGCCCGCGCCCTGGCCGGGAACCGTACGGACGCCATCGCGCTCGTGGTGCCGGAGTCCGAGAGCCGCTTCTTCGCGGAGCCCTACTTCTCCGACATCGTCCGCGGGGTCGGCGCGGCGCTGGCCGACACCGAGATGCAGCTGCTGCTCACCCTCGTCGGCAGCGACCGCGAACGCCGCAGGCTGGCCCAGTACCTGACCGCGCACCGTGTGGACGGCGTGCTGCTGGTCTCGGTGCACGCCGACGACCCGCTGCCCGACCTGCTGGAGCAGCTGGGCATGCCCGCGGTGATGAACGGCCGCCGGTCCGCCACCGAGCCGCTGCCCTCGGTCGACTCCGACAACTTCGAGGGCGCCCGCGGTGCCGTCGAGCACCTCGCCTCCCGGGGCCGCCGCTCGATCGCCACCATCACCGGCCGGCTGGACGTCTACGCCTCCCAGCGGCGCCTGGACGGGTACCGCCAGGCGGTCTCCGAAGCCGGTCTCGAACCGGACGAGCGGCTGATCGCCCTCGCCGACTTCTCCGAGGAGGGCGGCGTGCGGGCCATGCGCGAGCTCCTCGACCGCCGCCCGGACGTGGACGCGGTCTTCGCCGCGTCCGACCTGATGGCCGCGGGCGCCCGCCAGGTGCTCCGCGAGGCCAGCCGGCGCATCCCGGACGACGTGGCCCTCATCGGCTTCGACGACTCGGCCGTGGCCCGCCACATGGACCCGGCGCTGACGAGCGTGCGGCAGCCGATCGAGGAGATGGGGCGCACGATGACCCGGGTGCTCCTGGACATGATCGCGGGCGAGAGCGACGATCGGCCGCAGATCGTGCTCCCGACGGAACTGGTGGTTCGCGACTCGTCGTGAGGCGGGGGCGGCGGCGCGGCCGGGGCGAGGCGATCAAGGCGCGTCCCGCCGCGACGCGTCGCGGCGTCCAACCCCGCACCCGGACAAAACCGCGAGCGGTCGCCCTTGCAGTCCCAAGCCCGGCCCCTAACGGTGCCGGCAGGGAATTGAGAGCGAAGTGGGCGTGAAGAGGGGCGTCTCGGGCGCGCATATGCGTCCAGATCGCTCTCAACTCCGTGGCGAGCGTGCGCCGACTCCTCGGACTGCTGGAGTTCGAACGCGGCGAACTCCGGACCACGTTCCGATGGCGCGACAGCGCGACCCAGACGTCACTGACACAGGGCCTGCGCCTTGGGGAGAGCACGATCCTCCCCGAGGGAACGGCGAAAGACGTCAATGTCGTGCTCGCGCGAAAGTGGCAGTCGCTGTGGGACTGCGACCCTCGGGTCCTCCCCTTGGCCACTGCCAAGTGGAGGATGGGGCCGCTCCAGAAAGCCTTGTGCACCTTGCTTCTGAACGAACTCACCCAGACAACCCTCGGCCTGTCGGCCTTGTTCCTCCCAGAAGCCTGGACCGCCCTGGGCATCAAAGAGGCCGAAACGTTCGAGGAGCTGCGTCCGAACCTGCAAAGCACACTCCAACGCCTGGCGGGCCAGGACAGTCTTGCCGAGATCTGGACCGCCTTGGTGCGCACCGTGGTTGCTACAGGGCACGTCGAGCCGCCGGAAGGGTACAAGCAGACAACACCGCGAAAGGCTCTCGGTCACCTGCGTACGCGCCTGAACGTCGAGCACGATTGCCTGGTACTCGGGCTGACCTGTCACCAGGCGAAGGGCAGGGAATGGGACAGGGTCGGAGTGCGGCTGGAGGAGACCGACGTGGCCGCCCTCCGCGAGGGCCTCGACTCTGGCGACGAGACCCACCGCGCGCTCTACGTCGCACTCACCAGAGCACGACACCTCAGTGTCAAAGTGTGAGGTTTCTTGAGCCTCGGGCTGGCCCCTGTTCGTTCGCCTCTTTGATCTGCGCGGGTGTACAGCCGATGGCACAACCCATCGGCGGACGGCAGGGCAGCAGGCGGCATCCCGTGATGTGGCTGAGGGTGTCGCCTGCCATGAACTGCGGGATTGATGCCGAGGGGTACGTGCTGACAGTGATCGTCACCAGTACGCCAGCCCTTGTAATTCATAGGCTCTTGAAGGGGCATCAGGTGTCGCTCAAGCGCTGATCAACTGTAGACCGCGATGGGACGGAGAGCGGCCTCTCATGGCCGCCTGCACGGCGGCACTGATGTCCGAGTCGAGCGACCGGGCCAGGTGACCGTAGCGGTCGATCGTCGTCTGGATCGACTCGTGGCCCAGCCGGGCCTGGATCGCCGGTAGAGGGATGTTCGCGGCCACCAGCCAGGCGACGTGGCTGTGCCGCAGGTCGTGGATCCGAGGTCGGCGGGGGAGGCCGGTCTCCATCGCGGCAGCGACGGCGGGTATCCATTTCCGGTTGTAGAAGTTGGAATGCCTCCACGCCTTGCCCGTCGGTGTGCGGAAGAGGAATGCCTCCGGTGACATCCCCTGCGTCAGCCTGTGGGCAAGGTCCACCTGCGTCGGGGCCGACCAAACGGTGGGCCTTCCTCGTCTTCGGGGGCCCGAGGAAGAACGAGGTTTGCGCGCCCCTGGGCGACCTCTTCCAGGCCCTCTGGACGTTGACTGTCGGCCCGGGGCCGCCCAGCCGGAGATCTTGTACCTGGAGGGCCGTAGCTTCACCCCACCGCATGCCGGTACCGATCAGCCAGTCGGCGAGGTCTCGCGCAGCAGTTCTTGGTGCGCAGCGGGGGATCCGCATCGATCGCCGCCTGCACGATGCACCACAGCAGGCCGTGTCGATTGGCCGTGGACTTCGGCGAGGCCGGTCGACGGACCCACCGCCCTGGCTTCGCGTCCGGCTGGCCTGCTTCCTGAAGCCGAACCCAGTCCCGGACGTCGTCGGCGGTGATGTTCCCGATCGTGGCCGGCATCACGAGTCCCGATCGGGTGGTGTGCACCATGAGGGAGATGTGGCGATCCACCTCGCGCCGGTAGTCGTCCCGGGTCCGCGGGTCGATACCGGTGAGCCGGTCGACGTAGCGCCGGGCCCGGTCGGTCAGGGGTACGTCGTCGGGGTCCTGCTCGGGCTCGACGAAGCCCTGACCGGGAATCCACCCATAGGGCCACTGCTGCTTGTGGGCGTCGACGAGCTTCCTGAACGTGTCCGCCTGCTCGGGGTCCTCGAACCTCTCGGCTTCCCAGGTGCCGCCGCGCCCTCCCTGGAGCCAGCGGACCTGGAAACTCGCCGTACCGTTCTTGCGGACCCGCTTCCTGATCGTTGCCATGGCGCAGACGGTAGGTCGAAAATCCGGCCGCGTTTGGCCGTGGTTTGGCCAGCCCACGACACGAAGAAGCCCCTGACCTGCGTTTCCGCAGATCAGGGGCTTCCCCTTCAAGGGTGAGTAACGGGACTCGAACCCGCGACATCCTGGACCACAACCAGGTGCTCTACCGTCTGAGCTATACCCACCATGTCCGGGCGTTTCCGACCGGCCGAGAAAAAGTGTACAGGGTCTGAGAGGGTGCTCGCGCCCCCATTGTTCTGCCGCCGGTCCTGGCCCCCGAAAGGGCCGTGACCAGCGGCTTTCCCAAGGACCTAGGCCGAGGGCTGCGACACGCGCGCAGCGATCGACTTCGCGCGCTCGGAGTCCGGCCCCGGCTGGGGGACGAAGACCGCCTCGCGGTAGTACCGCATCTCCGTGATGGAGTCACGGATGTCGGCGAGTGCGCGGTGGTTGCCGTTCTTCTCCGGACTGTTGAAATACGCCCTCGGGAACCAGCGGCGGGCCAGCTCCTTGACCGAGGAGACATCGACGATCCGGTAGTGGAGGTAGCCCTCCAGGGACGGCATGTCCCGCAGCAGGAAGCCGCGGTCGGTGCCGACCGTGTTCCCGCAGAGCGGGGCCTTGCCGGGCTCCTTCACGTGCTCGCGGACATAGGCCAGGACCTTCTCCTCGGCGTCGGCCAGGGTGGTGCCCCCGGCCAGCTCGTCGAGCAGGCCCGAGGCGGTGTGCATCTGCCGCACCACCTCGGGCATGGTCTCCAGTGCCGCGTCCGGCGGGCGGATCACGATGTCCACCCCTTCGCCGAGCACGTTCAACTCCGAGTCGGTGACCAGTGCGGCCACCTCGATGAGTGCGTCTTCCGTCAACGAGAGCCCGGTCATCTCGCAGTCGATCCACACCATGCGGTCGTTCATGCGCCCCACCCTACGGGGCGCTCCGCTGTCCCGGCAGGGCCGGGCGGCCCGAGACGTACGCCTCGGAGCCCGGATTCCCGTGCTCCCCGCGGCCCGGTTCGGCCGTGGACGGACCCGCCGGAGCGGGAACCGGGGCCCGACGGCTCGTGGGGCTGCCCTGGGCGGGTACCACGGCCTCGGTGACCGGGGCGACCGGCTCCGGACCTCCGCCCTGCGGACGACGGGCCCGGTAGGCGGCCCGGTACGCGGCGGGGGAGGAGCCCAGCTGGCGCCGGAAGTGTCCGCGCAGCGCGACCGGCGAGCGGAAGCCGCAGCGGCCCGCGACCTCGTCGACCGAGTAGTCGGACGTCTCCAGCAGTCGCTGCGCCTGCAGCACCCGCTGGGTGATGAGCCACTGGAGCGGTGCGCTGCCGGTGAGCGAACGGAACCTCCGGTCGAAGGTCCGTCGGCTCATGTAGGCGCGCGCGGCGAGCGTCTCCACGTCGAATTGCTCGTGCAGATGCTCCAGCGCCCAGGCCACGACCTCGGCTAGCGGGTCGGAGCCGATCTCCTCAGGTAAAGACCTGTCGAGGTAGCGCTCCTGACCGCCACTGCGCCGCGGCGGCACGACGAGCCGGCGGGCGAGTGCCCCGGCGGCCTCCGTGCCGTGGTCCGAGCGCACTATATGCAGGCAGAGATCGATGCCGGCCGCTGTGCCCGCGGAGGTGAGTACATCGCCGTCGTCGACGAACAGTTCGCGCGGATCGACGTGGACCGACGGATAGCGCTTGGCCAGCGTCGGTGCGTACATCCAGTGCGTGGTCGCCGGGCGGCCGTCGAGCAGTCCGGCCGCGGCGAGGACGAACGCCCCGGTGCACAGCCCGACGATTCTGGCGCCCTCTTCATGGGCGCGGCGCAGCGCGTCCAGTGCCTCCACGGGCGGCGGCGAGGTGATGGAGCGCCAGGCGGGCACCACGACGGTGCCGGCCCTGCTGATCGCCTCCAGCCCGTAGGGCGCGGTGAGTTCGAGTCCCCCTGTGGTGCGCAGCGGTCCTTCTTCGCCGCTGCACACGAGTAGCCGGTAGCGCGGAACTCCCGCGTCCTGGCGGTCGATACCGAATACGGAGAGCGGAATGGAGCTCTCGAAGATGGGGCCACCGCTGAACAGCAGTACGGCCACGACCTCTCGGCGCCGGCGCCCGCTCAGCTTCCGTACAGCCTCCGTTGCGGTGGCGGAGTCCTGGCTCATGACGCTAAGCCCCCCTCGGTGTTCGCGTCTTCCTGGTCCTTACGGGCCTGTCGCACCTGCACATGTCCCCTCGGTCGTGCACGAGTCCCCAGCCTTCGACACCCAAGATCGAATCTACTGCGTCCCGTGGTGCCCTCGTGACAAGTTCACCAACCGGCTTTATGTCGACAAGGCAACCTGGCGGGAAGCATTCGATCACGAAGCGTTTCACTCGTGAGTCGCGCAGGGAAGTACGCCTGGCGTTCATGGCCCGTCCCCGTTGGGTGGAAGCGTACCGCGCGGTCTCTTCCTGCCTGCTGGCAAGGGGGTTGATCGGCCAATTCGACAAGGAATCAACTGACGACCGAAGTTGGCTGAAAACATACGGTCGCGTGTGCGGAAATCATTCATTCAACCGGCGCACGCCCCGAAGGGGCGGCCGCCTCCATACGCCCCCTCGGCCGGTCCGGAGTTGGGGCGATCGGGGCCGAAGGGTGGCCGGACGCCGATCGCCGGCCGCGTCGGCGCCCGATCGCGCGGCGGGTTCCGGACGGGTGGGCGGGGTGCGTCCGGGGGCGGGAACGCCCTCCGGAGCCGTCCGGCGTCGCCGAGCTCGGTGCCGAACGGTCGGGGAACCCGATCAAGGGCCCGTGGACGGTGCGCCGCGGGGCGGCGGAGCCGGCCGGCCGCCCCGGCCCCCGCCGGCCTCCGATCGCGGCCGCACGGCTCCTGTGACGTCGGTGTACGGCGCATCCGGCATTGCCATACGGGGCGGTCTCGGGCATGCTCCGTGAAACGTCGCACGCGCTTTGCGCGCGTCTGGGCTGTGGAGGAGTGGCGCCGTACCCTTGGGGGTAAGGGGTTGGGAAGATGATTCCCGGACACCACACCGCCCACTGACGCAGCTCCCCAAGTCGCTCTCCTCACGAGGACTCTCTTCGCCGAGACACCGATGGCCGGTCACGAAATCCCCGAACCCGCGGACCGCAAGCAGGTAGCCGACCCCGAGTCGGGCCCGCAGACGGCCGAAGAAACACGTCATTCCTGCGATCCCGCGTTCCGGCACGGGGTCGTCGTCGGCTTCGACGGCTCGACCTCCAGTGAGCGAGCCCTCGCCTACGCCATCGGCATGGCCCGAAGATCGGGCTCCGGTCTGATCATCGTCCATGTCGCCAACCGGCTGCCGACCACCGTCTGGGCAGGCTGCGAGCCGCCCGTGTTCGTCGATGTGCCCGATCACCGCACCGAGGTGCTCGGCCTGGAGCTCGCCTGCGCGGACTACCTCACCGAGGTGCCGTGGGTGCTCGTCGAGCGCGGCGGGGACATCTGCCACGAGCTGGAGGAGGTCGGCCGGGAGTACTCGGCCGACGCGATCGTGGTGGGTTCCACGCAGGGAATCGTCGGCCGGATCTTCGGCTCGGTGGCGGGCCGGCTGGCGCGGCGCGCGCAGCGTCCGGTCGTCGTCATCCCGTAGCCCGTTCCTCCCGCACTCTTTCGAGGCACTGTCCGCCCGCCGTCCGGAACATCCGGGGCGGGCGGGCTCGTTCCGGCCGTCGCTCCGGAGCCGGGTGGCGTCAACTCGACTACGAAAACAGCGGGATGAAAGAGACTTCCGATCCGAAGACGCGGATTGTGCGCTTGTGAAGGTCGCATAAAAGTCACGGAGGAACAGCGCGATCGCGCGACTGCATGTGAAGGGTCCGCGACGGAGAGCGGCCACGCACCCACCTGACGTGGGTGCGGGGCCGCTCTCCGCCGGCCACGGGCGGGCCGCTACTCGACGGTGACGGACTTCGCCAGGTTGCGCGGCTTGTCGATGTCCCGGCCCATGGCGAGCGCCGTGTGGTACGCGAAGAGCTGGAGCGGGATGCCCATCAGGATCGGGTCCAGCTCGTTCTCGTTCTTCGGTACGACGATGGTGTGGTCGGCCTTCTCCTGCACCTGGTGGGCGACGGCGAGGATGCGGCCGCTGCGGGCCTTGATCTCCTCCATCGCGGCGCGGTTCTTCTCCAGCAGGTCGTCGTCCGGCACGATCGCCACCGTCGGCATCGCGGGCTCGATCAGCGCGAGCGGTCCGTGCTTCAGCTCGGAGGCCGGGTAGGCCTCGGCGTGGATGTACGAGACCTCCTTGAGCTTCAGCGAGGCCTCCCGGGCGACGGGGTAGCCGCGCACCCGGCCGATGAACATCATCGACTTGGCGTCCGCGTACTGAGCGGCGAGCTTCTTGATCTCGTCCTCGTTGTCGAGGATCTCGCTGATCTGGGCGGGCAGCCGGCGCAGCCCCGCGATGATCCGCTTGCCGTCGGCGACCGACAGGTCCCGGATCCGGCCCAGGTGCAGGGCGAGCAGCGCGAACGCGACGACGGTGTTGGTGAAGCATTTGGTGGAGACGACACACACCTCGGGGCCGGCGTGCACGTACGTACCGCCGTCGGCCTCCCGGGCGATCGCGGAACCGACCACGTTGACCACACCGAGCACCCGCGCGCCCTTGCGCTTGAGTTCCTGGACGGCGGCCAGCACGTCGTACGTCTCACCGGACTGGGAGACCGCGACGTACAGCGTGTCGGGGTCCACCACGGGGTTGCGGTAGCGGAACTCGGAGGCGGGCTCGGCGTCCGCGGGGATGCGGGCGAGCTCCTCGATCAGCTGGGCGCCGATCTGGCCCGCGTGGTACGAGGTGCCGCAGCCCAGGATCTTGATCCGGCGGACCCCGCGCGCCTCGCGGGCGTCCAGGTTGAGGCCGCCCAGATGGACGGTGGCGAAGCGGTCGTCGATCCGGCCGCGCAGCACCCGGTCGACGGCCTCGGCCTGCTCCGAGATCTCCTTGTGCATGTACGTGTCGTGGCCGCCCATGTCGTACGACTCGGCCTCCCACTCCACGGTGGTCGGCGTGGCCGTCGTGGTCGAGCCCTCCGTCGTGTACGTACGGAAGTCGTCGGCCTTGAGGGTGGCCATCTCGCCGTCGTCGAGGGTGACGACCTGGCGCGTGTGGGTGACCAGGGCGGCGACGTCCGAGGCGACGAACATCTCCTTCTCGCCGATGCCGAGGACGACCGGGGAGCCGTTGCGGGCCACGACGATGCGGTCGTTGAAGTCGGCGTGCATCACAGCGATGCCGTACGTGCCCTCGACCGAGCGCAGGGCCTCGCGGACCTTCTCCTCCAGGGTGTCGGCCTCCGAGCGGGCGATCAGGTGGACCAGCACCTCGGTGTCGGTCTCGGAGAGGAAGACGACGCCGTCGGCCTCCAGCCGGGTGCGCAGCTCGGAGGCGTTGTCGATGATCCCGTTGTGGACGACGGCGACCTTGTTGCCGGCGTCCAGGTGCGGGTGGGCGTTCTCGTCGCTCGGGGCGCCGTGGGTGGCCCAGCGGGTGTGGGCGATGCCGGTGGTGCCGCTGAACCGCTTGGGGACCCGGGCCTCCAGCTCGCGGACCCGGCCCTTGGCCTTGACCATCTTCAGCGCGGCGGGCTTCCCGGCCGCCGGCTTGCCGGTGATCACGATGCCCGCGGAGTCGTAACCCCGGTACTCCAGCCGCTGCAGCCCTTCCAGCAGCAGCGGAGCCACATCACGCTTTCCGATATAACCGACGATTCCGCACATAGCGTCTCTGCCCCTCCGTGAATCCGACGACGTACAAGCAAGTGGACGTACAAGTGAGTGGGTGCCCGGCCGCGGACCGGTCTCAGCCGTAGACGATGCGGCGCAGCTGCCGGAGCGAGAGCTCCGGCGGTGCGACCGCCCGGTGCGGCAGTTCGGCCGCGATCCGTTCGAAGATCTCCGCGTTGACCAGGCCGCCGGACTGCAGTTCGCGGTGGCGGCGGCGGACGAAGTCCTCGGTCGTCTCGTCGAAGTACGCCAGCACGTCGAGGATCACCCGGGAGGCCTCGCCGCGCTGGAGCGCGGTGCTGCGCACCAGGTGATCAATGAGGTCGTCGTACGACGAGCGGCGTTCGAGCACTCGTCGATACTGCGGCGGAAGGGGCCGTAGCGCAACAATCCTGCCCGATATCGGGCAGGACTGGAGGCAAGTGGCCCTCTTTCTGTGTTCTGCGACGGTTTCGAGGCCCCTGAGTCGTCCCCGGACTGTCTCTCGGCCTGTCCCCCGAGTCATCCCCCAGGTCGTGCCCCGAGTCGTTCCCGTGTCGCTCGCCGGTCCGCGGGGCCGACGGGGCCGCCGGGATGAATTCGGCCATACGACCCGGATCGTCGGCCACGTTCGGGCAGGGGCAACGCGGGGAAGTGGTCTACACCTTGACCATCCATTGGGTAAGCGGTACGCATGGCGACGGTTCGGTTGGTCAGGAGATCCGCAGATGTGAACCCGTAGAAAGGGACCCGGCTTGTGAGACTGCACACCGCGCGGCGCCGTGCACTTCCCCGTGCTCTGCCCCGTCTTCTCGGCTCGCTGCTCCTCATCACGGCGGCCGGTGTCTCCACCGCGTGCGCGGCGCCCACGGCGTCCGCGGCCGGCAGTGACTCCGCGGCCTGGGCGCCGCGGCCGCTCGGCCAGATCGTGCCCGTCCCCGCCTCGGTGAGACCGGGCGGCTCCCCGTACTCCCTCAACGACGGAACCAGGATCCGGGTCGACGGCTCGTCCGGCGAGGCCCGCAAGATCGGCGAGTACCTGGCGGGCGTGCTGCGCCCCTCCACCGGATACGCCCTGCCGGTCACGGACAAGGACGGCGCCGACGGCATCCGGCTCCGGCTCGGCTCCCGCGACAGCGAGCTGGGCGCGGAGGGGTACACCCTGACGTCCGGACGCGGTTCCGTCACCATCACCGCGCGCAAGCCGGCAGGGCTCTTCCACGGCGTCCAGACGCTGCGTCAGCTGCTGCCGGCCCAGATCGAGGCGGACAGCCGTCAGAAGGGGCCGTGGAGCGTCGCGGGCGGCAGCCTCACCGACGCGCCGCGCTACGCCTACCGGGGCGCGATGCTCGATGTCTCGCGGCACTTCTTCTCGGTCACCGAGGTCAAGCGCTACATCGACCAGATCGCGCTGTACAAGATCAACACGTTCCACCTGCACCTCTCCGACGACCAGGGCTGGCGGATCGCCATCGACTCCTGGCCGAAGCTGGCCACGTACGGCGGCTCGACGGAGGTCGGCGGCGGGACCGGCGGGTACTACACCAAGAGCCAGTACAGGGAGATCGTGAACTACGCGGCCTCCCGCTACCTGGAGGTGGTGCCGGAGATCGACATGCCCAGCCACACCAACGCCGCCCTCGCCTCGTACGCGGAGCTGAACTGCGACGGCGTCGCGCCGCCGCTCTACACCGGCATCGAGGTCGGATTCAGCTCGCTGTGCGCGGGCAAGGACGTCACGTACGACTTCATCGACGACGTCATCCGTGAAGTCGCCGCGCTGACCCCCGGCAGGTACCTCCACATCGGCGGTGACGAGGCGCACTCCACCAGCCACGAGGACTACGCGAAGATCATGAACAAGGCGCAGGCCGTCGTCGGTAAGTACGGCAAGACCGTGATGGGCTGGCACCAGATCACCGGGGCCACGCCGGTCAAGGGTGCGGTCGCCCAGTACTGGGGCTACGACAGGACGAGCGCCGCCGACCGTCAGCAGGTGGCGGACGCCGCGAAGAACGGCACCAGGCTGGTGCTGTCGCCGGCCGACCGGGTGTACCTGGACATGAAGTACACGGACAAGACCGAGCTGGGCCTGAAGTGGGCCGGTCTGGTCGAGGTACAGCGCTCCTACGACTGGGACCCGGCGACGTATCTCTCCGGTGCTCCGGCGGACGCGGTCCTGGGTGTCGAGGCGCCGATCTGGGCGGAGACGCTGACGGACAGCGACGACATCGACGCGATGGCGTTCCCGCGGCTGCCCGGGGCGGCGGAGCTGGGCTGGTCCCCGGCGGCGACGCACGACTGGGACACGTACAAGCTGCGGCTGGCCGCGCTCGGACCGCGGTTCACGGCGATGGGGATCGACTACTACCGCTCGCCGCAGGTGCCGTGGCCGGCGGAGCCGGCTGCGGCGGGGTGACATGAGGTGATCGGCCGTCCGGCGGTCGGGGGGTCTTGCCCTCAGCCGCCGGACGGGCTCGAACCGCCGTCCTCAATCGCCGGACGGGCTCGAACCGCCGTCCTCAATCGCCGGACGGGCTTGATTCTGCTCCCGTTGTCGACCGGAGCGACTGATTCCGGCGTCAGGCGGCCTTCTTGGCGTCCTCGATGGCCTTCGCGAGGTCTTCGAGGATCGGCGCGCACTTGTCGTAGCTGAAGATCGGCTCGGTGGTACGGGGGACGACCTGGCCGGCCTTGACCGCGGGAAGCTGCGTCCAGGTCGGCTTGGACGTCAGGGCGCCGGGCTGGAGGGCGGAGGACCGGTTGTCCATCATGATGATGTCGGCCTGGTACTTGTCGACGTTCTCCCAGCTCAGCTCCTCGAAGAAGCCGGCCGCGCTCACCTTCGGCTCGACGAACCTCACCCCCAGCTCCTGGAAGTACAGGGTGTCCGCGGCGGTCTTCGCGAGCGTGACGTAGAAGAGGTCCTGGCTGGCCGAGCCGATCAGGACCTTGATGTCCGGCTTGGACTTCGCGGCGGCGCGCAGCCGGGCCGCGGCCTTCTCGAACCGGGCCTTGGCGTCCGTGACCGCCTTGGCCTTCACGTCGGCGCCGAGCGAGGCGGCGAGGTCCTCGTGGCGCTGGATGGCCTTGGGGATCGTGGTCTGCGCCGCCCACAGGGCGACGCTCGGGGCCAGCTTGAGGATCTTGTCCTTGGACTGGTCCGGCACGTACCAGAGGGCGTCCTTCTCCCACATCGCGGTGACCAGCAGGTCCGGGCCGAGCGCCGCGTACTTCTCTACGTTGAACTCGCCCCAGACGTTGCCGAGGATCTCGACCTTGCTGATGTCCAGGTCGCCGGCCTGCACATCGGCCTTGCCGTCCTTGGTCTTCGTCGGGCCGAAGACGGCCTTGACCTCGATGCCGTAGTCGTGGAGCGCGGCGGCGGCACCGGTGAAGGCGACGATGTTCTTCGGGACGGACTTGGCCTCGGCACTCGTGCCGCGGTCGTCCTTGAAGCTCCACGGTCCGGAGTCGGCGTTCTTGGAGCCGGCGGAACCGGAGTCCTTCGAGTCGCTGTCCCCACAGGCCGCGAGCACGGCACCGAGACCTACGGCGCCGCCCATGGCCAACAGGCCACGGCGGGTGGGGCGGGACGCTCGGGCAGTGCGCATGACGGGTTCCGCTTTCGTACGAGCCGTAGACCGGCCTTGAGCCGGTCCGGAGAAAGGTTAGCCTAACCTTCTGTGCGACCGGCCCGGCCGGCTGCCCGCCTCGGCCGGCCCCCCAGCGGACTCACCCGCCGAACTCCGCGCGGCAGTCGTCGAGCCCCTCCATTGTGACCTCGACCGTGCGGTGCTCCTCCCAGCGGGCGCGCTCCAGGCGCAGCCGCTGGAGCGTGACGGGAGCGCCCCTTCGAGCGGCTACCTCCAGTCCGTCCGGGAGGTAGCCGAGCCGGCGCGAGACACCCAGTGAGCGCGGGTTGTCGGTCATCGCCGCCGAGACGGCCGCCTCGGCGCCGAGGCCGGCGAAGGCGAGGTGAAGGGCGGCGGCACGCATCTCGGTGCCGATCCCCCGGCCCTGGTGCGCGAGGCCCAGCCAGGAGCCCGTGCTCACCTCACCGGTCACCCCGAAGTCCTTCGCCATGACGTCCTGACGCCCGACCACCCGGCCCTCGTGCAGCACCGCGAGGCTCAACGACCAGTCGTGCGCCGACCAGTTGGCGACGGAGGCCAGCACGTGCTGGAACACCGCCCTCCCGCGTCCGGCGGGCGGGCCGTCGGTCCAGGGGACGGTGAACGGCATGGTGTCAGGGGCGTGCACCCCGTCGGCGGCGACCGAGGCCAGCTCGTCGAGCAACTCAAGGTCCGGGAGGCGGAGTTCCAGCCGGGGGGGGCGGATGCGGACCCCGTACAGGGGCCAGTGCTGCGACTTCATGGACGAACACCGCCGGGGCGGGGCGGCCGGTGTCGAACGAATTGCGGGGCGAGCGGGAGCCGCTGTGCCGACCGGTGCGGCCTCAGCGGTTGGCGCCGGTCCCGTCCGCGACGAGCCGGCTCGTGAAGCCCGCCCGGCACAGTCGTTCATAGGCGGCGGCCACCTCGCCGGGAACCGGATCGGCGGCCATGAAGCCCTGAGCCGGATAGATCAGCAGGCGCTGCAATGCGCCGACCAGCATGTCGATGACCAGGCGGTCGTCCTGGATGGAGGCCAGGTACTCCTCGAACGTGATCGGGTCCGATGTGCTCACGAACTCGACGCCCGGCCACAGCTTGCGCGCTGTGGCGTGGGCGCGCCGTTCCTCGTACGGCTTGCTGATCAGCAGCACGGACGAGACGACCACGCCGGCCTCTTCGAGCAGTGCCCGGGAGAAGCGGATGTTCTCGCCCGTGTTGCGAGCGCGCGGTTCGACGAGTACGGCGCTGCCGGGGACGCCGAGTTCGAGTGCCCGCTCCTGGTAGTGCACGGCCTCACCGCGCGGCATACGCGCACGTGTGGTGCGGCTGGTGGCGCCGGTGAAGACGATGAGGGGCATCATGCCGCGCCGATAGAGGCTCACGGCCGCATCGGCGACCCCGAGGTCATGACTCCCGAGACCGATTGCCACCGAGCAGGGGCGCGGATCGTGGTGCATCAGGTGGTGGTCCCACAGGAGTCGGGCGTCCGACCAGGACCGATGGGAGATCATCGAGGGTCGCCTTTGTCGTGTGCCGAGTCCGGAACGTCGAAGTCGTACGACCATCTGAAACGTGAGGCCGCGTGCACGCCTATCGCGAACTCGACGACGGTTCCGTCGGCCGTATACGCGGTCCTGTGCAGTTCGACCACCGGTTCGCCGCTGGGCAGCATGAGCAGTTTCGTCTCCTCGGGAGTCGAGGGGCGCGCGGACAGCTCCTCCCGCATGTGGTCGATCTCGTAACCCGCGTCGTACAGCACACGGAAGCCGCCACCGCGGCCTGCGGGGCCCGGGGGCGGGTCGACGATGCGCGTGCCCTCGACATGCTCGGGGCGGTAGTAGCTGGTCAGCGCATGGGTCGGCTGCCCGGCCTCCTTCACGAGTCGTGCGCGGGCGTACACGAGGGAACCGGGGGCCAGTCCGTGCGCGGCAGCGGCGGCGGGTGGCGCCTCGACGCGGTTTACCGTCTGCGTCTGATCGTCGCGGGTGTGGCTGCGCCCGGAAGCCACGCGGTCGGCGATGAAGGCCACCTCGTCGCCGTCGCGCCACTTGGCCTTGTCGTACCGATCGACACCGAGGCGCTTGAGAGGCGGGCTTTGCCGTACGACGGTGCCGTGCCCGCGCGACGACGTGACCAGCCCTTCCGCCTCCAGGGCCTTGTACGCCGCGTGGACCGTGGACTTGGAACCCTCACCTGCCTCGACCAGGTCCCTGATGTGCGGCAGTTGCTCCCCCGGCGAGTAGGCGCCGATCCGGATCTGGTCGGCCAGTTTGTCCGCCAACTCTCGCCACTTGGGTGCCATGCACAACTCCTCCCGCCCTGCCTCAAGGAGCAGTCAAGCACAGTCCCGAGACTGTCAACAGTCCTAGGAATGTGCCCCATTATCGGGTTCGAGGGTACGCAATCCCAGGACTGCGGGTCTCGCTATGCAGCTTCGTGCGGGTGACCTGAGAGGTGTCGTGGAATGACGGGTAGGAGCAAGGCGCGGCAGGGCCTGTCCCGGTTGACGGAGCGATGGGGAACGGATGGTGTCCTCATCGTCCCGAAAGCCGGCTCCGGAGCGGAGGGCGCCGACCTCGTTCCCGGCGCTGCCCTTCGCTGGCCGCCATGTGAGTGCGGGCACTCGCTGTGCCCCGACTTTGTCGTTCCGGAGGGCGAGGAGCTGAGTGAACTCGAGGCGGAGGTGGCCCGGTTGGAGGCCGCCGAGGTGGTGTTCGGGCAGTGGGTCGAGGCCACTGACGCTGGACGGCGACCGCCGGGCCTCGTGTCGCCGGAGCCGGAGCCGGAGCCGGTCGCTGTGAGGTTGGGGTCACCCGGTTCCGGGCCGCCGGGCCGCGGATCTGGTCGAGCAGTGCAGCGTTGTCGCGCACTGTGCGGCTGACGCTGCCTTGCACGGCCAGGCCGTTGAAGGCCTCGTCGACGGTGGGGATGTGCAGCGAGCCGGCGGCGTGTGCGATCGGTACCACCCCGGTGGATCAGGTTCATCGCGGTACGAGGGGCAGCGCGGCACCGTCGGCGTCGGTCTTGATCTCCAGCCAGGGGGTCTTCTCCTCCAGGTAGGAGTTGCCCGCGGACCACAGCGCACGCAGGGCAGCGGCGGCCTTCAGGGATCCGGGGTCAGCGGTCACGCCCCGGTCCAGTCGGCTGACCGGTGCGTATTCCGGCCGGTGCGAGCGCAGGCACCGCCCACGTCAGACGATCCACCAGAACGAAGACCAAGGAGAGGGAATCCCGCACATGGGTCACGGGAAAATACCCGATGTGCTCCCAGGACACCGGGAGCACATCGGGTGGGCCGGACACCGGCGCGCGCAGTTCGTGTCCACCGCGATCGCGCTGGACACGAGCCCCCGTTACGCCGAGGAGTCGGCAGGCCAGCAGGTCAGCAGTCCGGGATGCCCGCGATCTTCGCGTTGTTGCTCCCGCCGGACACATAGACCGCGGTGACCCAGCCGCCGTTGCCCTTGCCCGGCGTGGTCTCGGGCAGCCAGACCCACCAGGTGTTGGTCCACTGGCCGACGGTCACCCGGTCACCCTTCCGCTGGCAGTTCGCGTTGTGCTTACCGATGTTGACCGTCCGCACCACCTTACTGGTGGTGGTGTTCCTGCCCGTGCGGACCTTGACGCCGTTCTCCCAGATGTGCACTTGGTTGACCTTGGTTCGAACCTCCTGTCCCGACACGTCCGACTGCCCCGCCGCGGCGCTCGGCGCCGCGAACGCAGTCACCAGGGCGGCGGACGCGATGAGCACGGTCCCCAACTTCTTTCCCAGCATGGGATGTCCCCTCCCGCACCGCCCGGCAGCCCCTCCCCGGGACTTCTCACCGTGCCGTGCAAACCCGAGTACAGCGCCCCGCGAAGGCCGGGGGAAGGGCGAGCAACTGTGCACGCCGCCCAGTTCTCCCGCCCGGCCTGTGCACGGTGCGCACCCGGCCCCCTCAACCGTGCGCCGTGCACAGGCCGGGCGGCGGGCGGCTGGTCACGGTGCCCCGTCGAGCCGGATCTCGTTGGAGTGGTGGAAGGCGTACAACAGCTCATGCACGCCGGGCTCCGCCGCCAACAGGTCCTGGTTCAGCAGGCGTTCGGCGATCCGTAGCCGTGCGGTGACCGTGGTACGGCTGTTGCCGAGCCGGCGGGCGGCGTGCCGCGCGTCGGCGCCGGCCTCCAGCCAGGCGCGCACGGTGAAACGGAGCTGAGGCCGGGCCGGGTCGTCGAGCGGCTGGAGCGCGGACTCGGCCCAGGACGCCACGGACGGGCTCTTGAACAGATCGTCCAGCGTGGCGGCCGGCAGGGGCCGCGCCATCACGGTGTCCCGGTGACGTCCCTGGATGGCCAGCGCCAGCGCCACCACCGCCCGGGTACGGATGTCCCCCAGGTCCACACCGAGCGCGGTTTCCACCCGGTGCAGGTGCGCGGTGACGGTGTTGCGGCTGATCCCGAGCAGCCGGGCTACCCCGGCCCGGGGGAAGCGCATGGCTAGCCGGGTGATCTCCACCGTCATCGCCGGTGCCGAGCCGATCGGCCGCAGGAAGGCGTCGGCCCATCCCATCGCCACATCGGGCGGCAGCAGCCGGTCCAGCGGCTCCCGGCCCTGGTAACCGGCCACCCGGTCGGGGGCGGTGCGGGCCACCGCCAGGGCGTGCCGGGCCTGTTCGTAAGCCTCGGCGGTGGCGGCGGGCGGCAGCAGAGCGCTGATCCCCAGCGCGTACCTCCGGTTCTCGCCGACCAGAGCGCGCAGTTCGCCTGCCAGGCCCTCGCCGTCAGGGATGAGACAGATCAGATGCTCGTCGTACACGGGGCAGCGCACCATGAGGGCCCGCCCGCGGAAGCCGGAGGTGTCCTGGTAGGCCCGGAGCAGCCGGTCCTGGTCACCCGGCACACACCGCAGCAGATGAACACGCAGCCGCTCGCAGTCCAGCAGCGGTGGCGGGGCGCCACCCGACATCCGCCGGGCCAGCATGGCGTCCCCCGCCATCAGGGCCATGAACAGCCCGAGCCCCACCTGCCGGGCCTTGCGTTCGTAGTCCCGGCGCGCGGTATCCGTCTCCCCGGCCCGGTGCAGCAGATCCAGCAGCGTGCAGACCCCGGAGGCGGCGACGGCCTCCTCCTTCACCAGCGGGCGGTGGCCGGCCGCCACCAGCACCCGGTACGGCGGCCGGCCACCGATCCGCTCCAGCCGCACCGACCACGCCCCGCTGACGGTGACGGCGGAGGCCAACCGCCCAGCGGCCACCCGGCGAGCGAGCGCCGTCACGTCGTCCCCGAGCACCTCATCCGGAAAGGCGGCGGTGCCGGACTCCACACCCATATTGGCCCCGAGCACGGCGACTTCGCCCCCGACCCGCTCCCGCAACCAGCCGAGCACCCCGTCGACGGCACCGGCCGGGCGCGCGATGACCCGTAACAACTCATCCACGGCAGTTCCTTTCCCGTTCCGGGCTCACCGCACCGTACGGGGCCGCGACGCCAGACAGCCCTGACTCTTGTGCCGGATACGACGTAGACACTCGCATCCTTGCAGGGTCAACGTTCTCGGTTGCCCGCGGCAGACGTTCTGCGAGCAGGTTCCCGGCGTCGTGGAGCGCTACCAGCGCCACACCAACCGCCTGACCAGCCAACCTAACTCCGTTGTCAAGGAGTTAGCGGGCCGGGCGGGCGCCCGCCTCTGCCGCGTTCCGGCCTGCGCAATCTCCCGCTCGACCGCCCTGCGCATGCTCATGCGCCAGGTAGTGACGCCGCTGCGCGTCCCGCGCATGCTCGGCGTCGACGACTTCGCACTCAAACGCCGGCATCGCTACGCCACCGTGATCATCGACGCCGAGACCGGCGAGCGGATCGACGTCCTGCCCGACCGCACCGCCCAGACCCTGACCACGTGGCTGCGCGAGCACCCCGGGGCCCAGTACGTCCGCCGCGACGGCTCCGCCACCTACGCCGAAGCGATCCGCCAAGCCCTCCCCGAAGCAGTGCAGGTCAGCGACAGGTGGCATCTCTAGTCCAACCTGTGCGGCAAGGTCCTGGCCGAAGTCCGCTCCCACGCCGCCTGCTGGGCCAGTGCTGTGAACCCCACCCGACCTGGGGGCGTGCGCGAGCAGACCACCGCGAGCGCTGGCAGCGGGTCCATCGTCTGCTCGACCAAGGCGTCGGCCTCCTCGAATGCGCCCGCCGCCTCGATGTCGCCCTGAACACCGTCAAGCGGTACGCCCGCATGAAAAAGCCCACCGGCGACCGCCGCGCATCCCGCTACAAGCCCACACTCGTCGACCCCTACCGCGAGCATCTGCGCCGGCGCCGAAGCGAAGACCCCGCGGTACCCGTCACTCACCTCCTGCGCGAGATCAAGGAACTGGGCTGCACCGGCAGCGCCAACCTCCTGGTCCGTTACCTCACTCAGGGCCGCGCCGAGGGTAACGGCGCCGCCGGGAATCCGGATCGGGATGGTCGTCTTCGACCGGGCTCACGACATGGTGGGTGTCGTTGACCAACTCAGCGGTTCGGTTGTCACGTTGTCGCGCCCCACCGGTCTCACCTGGCAGAGCCGTTCGGCGTCCGTGCGGGCCGGTACGGCGTACGAATGTCGGCAGTTGCAGGCGATCGCCGCGCTGCACAGGCAGCGGCACAAAGGCCTGAACCGGTGACGGTCCCGAGAGAGCGGATGGGGCGGCCCGGCACCCGGACCCGCCCCATCCGCGCGTCATCCCCGGGCTCAGGCCGGCAGCCCCAGTTCCCGCGCGATCAGCATCCGCTGCACCTCGCTCGTGCCCTCGCCGATCTCCAGGATCTTGGAGTCGCGCCACATCCGGGCCACCGGGTACTCGTTCATGAAGCCGTAGCCGCCGTGGATCTGGGTCGCCTCGCGGGCGTTGTCCACCGCCACGGTCGAGGAGTACAGCTTGGCGATCGCCGCCTCCTTCTTGAACGGCTCGTCCGCCAGCAGCCGCGAAGCCGCGTCGCGCCAGCCGATGCGGGCCATGTGCGCCCGCATCTCCATGTCCGCGATCTTGAACTGGATCGCCTGGTTGGCGCCGATCGGCTTGCCGAAGGCGTGGCGCTCGGCGGCGTACTTCACCGACTCGTCCACGCAGCCCTGCGCGAGGCCCGTCGCCAGTGCGGCGATGGCGATGCGGCCCTCGTCCAGGATCCGCAGGAACTGCGCGTAGCCGCGGCCCTCCTCGCCCAGCAGGTTCTCCAGCGGGACCCGTACGTCGGTGAAGGACAGCTCGCGGGTGTCCGAGGCGTTCCAGCCGACCTTGGAGTACGGGGCGGCGACCGTGAAGCCGGGGGTGCCGGAGGGCACGATGATCGAGGAGATGCGCGGGGCGCCGCTCTCCTTGCGGCCGGTCACCGCCGTGACCGTCACCAACTCGGTGATATCAGTACCGGAGTTGGTGATGAAGCACTTGGATCCGTTGATCACCCACTCGCCGGTCGCCTCGTCGCGCACGGCCGTCGTCCGGGTGCCGCCCGCGTCCGAACCGGCGTCCGGCTCGGTCAGGCCGAACGCGCCGAGCGCCTCGCCCGAGCAGAGCCTCGGCAGCCACCGCCGCTTCTGCTCCTCGGTGCCGAAGCGGAACACCGGCATCGCGCCGAGCGAGACCCCGGCCTCCAGGGTGATCGCCACCGACGAGTCGACCCGGGCCAGCTCCTCCAGCGCGATGCCGAGGGCGAGGTAGTCGCCGCCCATCCCGCCGTACTCCTCCGGGAACGGCAGCCCGAACAGGCCCATCCGCCCCATCTCCCGCACGATCTCGTACGGGAACTCATGGTGCTCGTAGAAGTCGCCGATCTTCGGTGCGACCACGTCGTGCGCGAACTCCTCGACGGTGCGTCGCAGTTCCTCGTGCTCGGCGGTCAGCCGGTGGTCCAGGGACATCGGGGGATCACTGCTCCTTGTGGGAGAGGGCGCGGACGGTGCGGGACGGGCTGGGCCGGCCCAGTTGTTCGGCGAGCCACACGCTGGTGGCGGTGAGCACGTCGAGGTCGACCCCGGTTTCGATGCCGAGGCCGTCGAGCATCCACACGAGATCCTCGGTGGCGAGATTTCCGGTCGCGCTCTTCGCGTACGGGCAGCCGCCGAGGCCGCCCGCGGAGGCGTCCACGGTGGTGACGCCGTGCTGGAGGGCGGCCAGGGTGTTGGACAGGGCCTGTCCGTACGTGTCGTGGAAATGCACCCCGATCGTGTCGGTGGGCACCCCCGCCTCGTTCAGCGCGGACAGCAGCGCCCGGACGTGGCCCGGCGTGGCGACGCCGATGGTGTCGCCGAGCGAGAGCTCGTCGCAGCCGAGGTCCATCAGAGACCTGGCCACCCGGACGACCTGGGCGACCGGGACGGGCCCTTCCCACGGGTCGCCGAAGCACATCGACAGGTAGCCGCGCACATGCACCTTGTCCGCCTTGGCGCGGGCCACGACGGGCTCGAACATGGCGAGCGACTCGTCGACGGTGCGGTTGAGATTGCGTGCGGCGAACGTCTCCGTGGCGGAGCCGAAGACGGCGATCCGGCGGGCCCCGAGTGCCAGGGCCCGGTCGAGGCCGCGTTCGTTCGGCACCAGGACCGGGAGGGCCACGTCGCCCACGTCCCCTATGTCGCCGAGCAGCGGGAACAGCTGCTCGGCGTCGGCGAGTTGGGGTACCCACTTGGGGTGGACGAAGCTCGTCGCCTCGATCGTGGAGAGCCCGGCGACCGCGAGCCGGCGGATGAACTCCGCCTTCACCCCGGTCGGCACGACCGTCTTCTCGTTCTGGAGTCCGTCGCGGGCGCCGACCTCGTGGATCCGGATGCGAGCCGGCAGGTCCGGCGCGGGCACGGTCATCGGCAGGGTGCGGGTGGTCGTCATGCTTCCTCCCCGGCGGCGGCCACGGGGGTGACCACGGCCAGTACCTGGTCCATGGCGACCGTGGTCCCGGCGGTGACGTCGAGTTCGGTGACGGTGCCGGCGTGCGGGGCGGAGATGACGTGCTCCATCTTCATCGCCTCCACCACCAGCAGGCTCTGCCCGGCCACGACCTCGTCCCCGACGGCCACCTTCACCACCGTGACGGTGCCGGGCATGGGTGCGGCGAGGGTGTCCGCCCCGGAGCGGGCGGCGCCGGTCAGCGACGCCTCCACCGGGTCGTGGTCCCGGACGTGCCAGGTGTCGCCGTCCCGGCCGAGCCAGCGGCCCTCCGGGGACGCGGCGTGGGCGAATGTGTGGGTGACACCGGCCAGTTCGAGGGTGACGCGCCGTTCGCCGGCCGTGATGAGCCTGGCCGTCTCGGCGCTGCCCGGCAGCGGGCCCAGCGGTCCGCAGGTGCCCGAGTCGGGGGCCGGCGGGCGCGCGCCCTCGCCGATGTGGCCGAAGGTCAGCTCGGTGGCCGCGCCGCACGGACGCAGGCCCACCTGCACCGGGTCGTGGCCGGGGATGTGGAAGTGCCGCAGCGTCCGGGCCGGGGTACCGCCCAGGCGCCAGCCGTCACCGGCCGAGAACGGGTCGGTCCAGGTCCGCGGACCGGCCGCGGCGGGGGAGTGCTGCCGCAGCAGCGCGGCGGCCGCGTACACCTCCTCCGGCACCCCGTCCGGCACCAGCGCGTCCACCTCGCGCTCCACCAGGCCGGTGTCGAGATCGCCCGCCACCACGGCCGGGTGGCCCAGGAGCCGGCGCAGGAAGCCCGCGTTCGTCGGGACGCCCAGGACCACCGTGTCCGCGAGCGCCGCCCGCAGCCGGCGCAGGGCCGTCGCCCGGTCGGGGCCGTACGCGATCACCTTCGACAGCATCGGGTCGTAGAGGCTGCCGACCTCGCCGCCCTCACCGAGCCCCGAGTCCGTCCGCACCCCGCCGCCCTGCGGTTCGTGCAGCGCCAGCACGGTGCCGCCCGAGGGCAGGAAGCCGCGCGCCGGGTCCTCGGCGCAGATCCGGGCCTCGACGGCGTGCCCGGTGAGCGTGATGTCGCTCTGTTCGTACGGGAGTTGTTCGCCGGACGCGACGCGCAGCTGCCACTCGACCAGGTCGAGGCCGGTGACCAGCTCGGTCACCGGGTGCTCCACCTGGAGGCGGGTGTTCATCTCCATGAAGCAGTACGCGGCGGGGTCGCCGCCCGGCACGATGAACTCCACCGTGCCCGCGCCGACGTAGCCGCAGGAGCGGGCCGCCCGGACGGCGGCCTCGCCCATCGCCGCCCGGGTCCGCTCGTCGAGCAGGACGGACGGCGCCTCCTCGATGATCTTCTGGTGGCGGCGCTGGAGCGAGCACTCGCGCTCGCCGAGGTGCACCACGTTTCCGTGCGCGTCCGCCAGCACCTGGATCTCGATGTGGCGCGGCCGGTCGATCCACCGCTCCACGAGCAGGGTGTCGTCGCCGAAGGAGGCGCGCGCCTCGCGCCGGGCCGCGGCGATCTCGTCCGCGAGCAGCGCCGCGTCGTGGACCAGCCGCATGCCCTTGCCGCCGCCGCCCGCCGAGGGCTTCAGCAGCACCGGCATGCCGATCTCGTTGGCCGCGTCGGCCAGTTGGCCGTCGGTCAGGTCGCTTCCGGTGGAGCCGGGTACGACCGGGACGCCGGCCGCGGCGACCGTCTCCTTGGCCCGGATCTTGTCGCCCATCAGCGCGATGGCGGCGGCGGGCGGGCCGATGAAGACCAGACCCGCGTCCGCGCACGCCTGGGCGAAGCCCGCGTTCTCGGCGAGGAAGCCGTAGCCGGGGTGGACGGCCTGCGCGCCCGTGCGGCGGGCCGCCTCCAGCAGCCGGTCCGCCGAGAGATAGCTCTCGGACGCCGGGGCGGGGCCGATCCGTACTGCCGTGTCGGCCTCCCGGACGTGCCGGGCGTCCGCGTCCGCGTCGCTGAAGACGGCGACCGAGCGCACCCCCAGCTCCCGCAGGGTCCGGATGACCCGGACCGCGATCTCGCCGCGGTTGGCGACGAGAACGGTGTCGAACATCGTCATCTGATTCCTCACATCCGGAAGACGCCGAAACCGGCATCGCCCAACGGGGCGTTGGCGCAGGCGGTCAGGGCGAGCCCCAGCACCTGCCGGGTCTCCATCGGGTCGATCACGCCGTCGTCCCAGAGCCGGGCGGTGGCGTAGTACGCGTTGCCCTGGGTCTCGTACTGCTCGCGGATCGGGGCCTTGAAGGACTCCTCGTCCTCGGCGCTCCAGTCGTCGCCCAGCTGGTCGCGCTTGACCGTGGCGAGGACGGACGCGGCCTGCTCGCCGCCCATGACGGAGATCTTGGCGTTGGGCCACATCCACAGGAAGCGGGGGCTGTAGGCCCGGCCGCACATCGAGTAGTTGCCCGCGCCGTAGGACCCGCCGACCACCACGGTCAGCTTCGGCACCCGGGTGCAGGCGACGGCGGTGACCATCTTGGCGCCGTGCTTGGCGATGCCGCCGGCCTCGTAGTCGCGGCCCACCATGAATCCGGAGATGTTCTGGAGGAAGATCAGCGGGATGCCCCGCTGGTCGCACAGCTCGATGAAGTGCGCGCCCTTCTGGGCGGACTCGGAGAACAGGATGCCGTTGTTGGCGACGATCCCGACCGGGTGGCCGTGGATGTGCGCGAAGCCGGTGATCAGCGTCGTCCCGTACTCGGCCTTGAACTCCGCGAAGCGCGAACCGTCGACGACCCGGGCGATCACCTCCCGTACGTCGTACGGGGTGCGGGAGTCGACGGGCACGGCCCCGTACAGACCGGCGGGATCGACCGCCGGCTCGTCGGCCGGGCGCACGGACCAGGGGAGCGCGCCCCGGTCCGGCAGGGTGGCCACGATGTCGCGCACGATCCGCAGCGCGTGCGCGTCGTCCTCGGCGAGGTGGTCGGTGACCCCGGACGTACGGGAGTGGACCTCGCCGCCGCCCAGCTCCTCGGCCGTCACGACCTCGCCGGTCGCGGCCTTCACCAGCGGCGGCCCGCCCAGGAAGATCGTCCCCTGGTTCCGGACGATCACGGCCTCGTCGCTCATCGCGGGGACGTACGCCCCGCCGGCCGTGCAGGACCCGAGCACCGCCGCGATCTGCGGGATGCCGGCCCCGGACATCCGGGCCTGGTTGTAGAAGATCCGCCCGAAGTGCTCCCGGTCGGGGAACACCTCGTCCTGCATCGGCAGGAAGGCGCCGCCCGAGTCCACCAGGTACAGGCAGGGGAGGCGGTTCTCCAGCGCCACCTCCTGGGCCCGCAGGTGCTTCTTCACGGTCATCGGGTAGTACGTGCCGCCCTTGACGGTCGCGTCATTGGCGACGATCACGCACTCCCGGCCGCTGACCCGCCCGATGCCGGCGATCACCCCGGCGGCCGGTGCGGCGCCCCCGTACAGCCCCTCGGCCGCCAGCGGGGCCAGCTCCAGGAAGGGGGAGCCCGGATCGAGCAGGGTGTCCACCCGCTCCCTGGGCAGCAGCTTGCCGCGCGCCACATGCCGGGCGCGGGCCTTCTCACCCCCGCCGAGCCTGGCCGTGGCGAGCCGCTTGCGCAGCTCGTCGGTGAGCGCGTGATGCGCCGCCTCGTTGGCCTGCCAGGCCTCGGAGGCGGGATCGGCCGCGCTCGCCAGCACCGGTGCCTGCTGCATCCTGTCGAGCCCCCTTGCCCGTACTGCGGTGTTAGTGAGCGTTAACGTCAACCACAGGTTAACGATCGCTAACCCCCCTGTCTAGAATGACTGGTCATGAGCACCCATGCCGCCGCCCGCGTCGCGGCTCCCACCCGCCGTGAGCAGATCCTCAAGGAGGCCGCGCGCCTCTTCGCCGAGCGCGGTTTCCACGGCGTCGGCGTCGACGAGATAGGTGCCGCCGTCGGCATCAGCGGCCCCGGCCTCTACCGCCACTTCCCCGGCAAGGACGCGATGCTCGCCGAGCTGCTGGTCGGCATCAGCGAGCGGCTGCTGGCCGGCGGGGAGCTGCGCGTGTCCCAGGACGCGGCCTCCCGCGACGGGTCACGGGGAGCACTCCTGGACGCGCTCATCGCGGGGCACATCGACTTCGCCCTCGACGACCGCCCCCTGATCACCCTGCACGACCGGGAGCTGGACCGCCTGCGGGACACCGACCGCAAGCGGGTGCGCCGGCTCCAGCGGCAGTACGTCGAGGTGTGGGTCGGCGTCGTCCGCGACCTCTACCCGGACCTCCCCGAGCACGAGGCGCGCGCCGCGGTGCACGCCGTCTTCGGCCTGCTGAACTCCACCCCGCACCTGGGTCCCGTCCGGAGTCCCGGCGCGGGAGAAGGGGCGGCACCGGACGTCGCGACGCCGCGGGGGGACTCCGGACAGGACCTGAGCCGCCCCGGCGCCCTGCCCGACCGCACGGACACGGCGGCGCTGCTGCACCGGCTGGCCCGGGGCGCGTTCGACGCGGCGGGCGGAGCGCGGCCGTCGCCGGACGGTATTCCGGAATAGGCCGCCGGAAAGCACGCCACGGACCACCTGGTGCGAATCCGTGCAGACTTTTCCCCGCGACTCCCTTTCGCCTGAGTTGTTTCGGCAGGGTGCGGACATAGGCTTCGGGACGGTCGCGTCCGCGCCTGATGGGGAATTGAATGAAAAGCTGCCAGGTATCGATCGTCGTCCCTTGTTTCAACGAGGACGAGGCCGTCAAGGTGTTTCACCGCACTCTGGTCGCCGCCCTCGAACCCACCGGGAAGAGCTTCGAGGTCTGCTATGTCGACGACGGCAGCGAAGATCGCACCCGTGCCGAACTGATCCACCTGTCCGCCGTCGACGAAAGGGTCCGGTACACCGCCTTCAGCCGCAATTTCGGCAAGGAGGCCGCCATGCTCGCCGGACTCCGTATGGCCCGCGGGGATTCCGTGGTGCTGATGGACGCCGATCTCCAGCACCCGCCCGAACTCCTGCCCCGCATGATGGAGTTGAGCGGGCACGGATACGACCAGGTGATCGCCCGGCGCGACCGCGAGGGCGAGGGCGCCCTGCGCTCGTTCGCCAGCCGCTCCTACTACCGCACCATGGGGCACTTCATGGACGTGTCGGTGGTCGACGGCGAGGGCGACTTCCGGCTGCTGTCCCGCCGCGCGGTGGACAGTGTGCTCGCGCTCCCCGAGTCCAACCGGTTCTCCAAGGGGATCTTCTCCTGGATCGGCTTCGACACCACCAGCTTCACCTACCACAACGCCGAGCGGGTGGCGGGGCGCTCCAAGTGGGGCGGCAGGCGGCTGCTCAACTACGGCATCGACGGGCTGATCTCCTTCAACAACCGCCCCCTGCGGCTGGCCGTCTACGCCGGCCTCCTGCTGGCCCTGGCGGCGATGGGGTACGCCCTGTGGATCATCGTGGACGTGGCGCGCCACGGAGTGGGGGTGCCCGGCTACACCACCCTGCTCACCGCCGTCGTGGCGCTCGGCGGGATCCAGCTGGCCACGCTCGGAATCGTCGGTGAATACGTCGGCCGCATCTACTGCGAGACGAAGAACCGCCCCCACTACCTGATCCGGGAAACCAGCGAGCAGCCCGCTCCCGCCGCTCCCGCCGCACCCGACATGCCGTTACGGGTGAGGGGTGGCGGCGCGAGTGCCCTAGGGTCGGGCCGTTTCCGGACCGTGCGCCAATTCATCACCTTCGCCATGATCGGGGTCGTCAATACGGCGGTCTACCTGTCCGTGTACGCGACGCTCAACCACTGGATTCCGTATCTGACCGCCCACGTCATCGGCTACTGCGTCAGTATCGTCGGCTCCTTCCTGCTCAATTCCTACATCACCTGCCGGACCAGTCCGACCTGGCGGGCCTTCGTCCGCTTTCCGCTGTCGAGCGTCGTCAATCTCGTCCTGTCCGGGGCCCTGCTCTACGTCGGAGTGAGTCATCTGGGCATGGGAAAGAACATCGCCGCGCTCATCGCCGGAATTCTCGCCACCCCGTTCTCCTTCCTGCTCGCCCGGTGGGCGATCACCTCCGGCGCGGCCGTGTCCCCGCGACCGGAACCGCTGGCCGGCTCCCGGGCCGGCCGCTCCGGCGACTGACCTCCCACGGCACCGGCACGGCACACGTACGCAAGGGCACCGCACGAAGGGCACCGGCACCTCCATGACCGCGGAAGCATCGGGAACAGCGGACACCCCGCCCAGGACGGGGCACGAGCCCCACCGGCAGGACCGCGTGCGGGCCCCGAGATCCCGCATCCCGCTCTGGGCGGCCGTCCTCACCGTGTTCCCGCTGGCCCTGCTGGGCACGTCCTTCTGGATCGGGCGGCTGGTGCGGCCGGGCGGCGACGACTGGTGCTTCCTGCCCGTACTGCGGGACGAGGGCGTCTTTGGCATGATCGGGAAGTTCTACCTGCACGACAACGGGCGCATCGCCAACGCGCTGATGGTCGCGCTCTACGGGGCCGGGGGCGTGGCGGGCCACCAGTGGTACGCCACGGTCAGCGGGCTGCTGATCCTGGCCGTGGTGTGGGCGTTGGTCCCGGCCGCGCTGCGCGGCGCCGGGCGGACCGCGCCGCGCGGAGTGCCGCTGCTCGTCGCGTCGATGACCGTGGTGGTGTTCTTCTTCGCCACCCCCAACACGTACAAGACGTTCTACTGGCCGGCCTCCTCCGTCTCGCACACCGTCGCCCCGGCGCTGGCCGCCGCCGCGGTGATCCCGCTGCTGCGGGCCCGGTCGCGGCGCGGGCGGATCCTCGCGCTGTGCGTCGCCGTCGTGGCCGGGCTCTTCGTCGGGACCCTCTCGGAAGGGACCGCGATCGTCTCGGCCGTCCTGCTCTGCACAGCCCTGCTGCTCAGTCTCCGGTCGCTGCCGGGCCCCGCCCGCGACCGCACCCGCCTGTGGTGCGGCGTCGCGCTGGCCGCCGTGGTGGCGGGGATGATCATCATCTATACGTCGCCGGGGTCCCGTGTCCGCCGTGGGCGGTTCGGCGCCGGCGCCACGTCCATGGTCGACACCGGATCGCTGGCCGACGCGCTGGGGACCTTCGGCGACATCCTGGGGACCGTCCTCACCACCTGGGCCTACCTCGGCGCACTCGCCGTCGGCGTGCTGCTCGGTCTGCTGCTGCGCGCGGGCGACCCGGCCGGCGACGGACCGCTGCGCGGCCGGCCGCTCCTCCCGGCCCTGGCGGCGGTGGGGGCGTTCCTGGTGTCCGGATACCTCTGCACCCTCGTCACCCTCCCCGCCTTCGAGCACAACATGATGACGTATGGCACCCGCACCTGGAACGACTTCCTCTTCCTGCTCGTGCTGCTGCTCGTCGCACTCGGCGCCCTGCTCGGTGATGCCCTGCGCGTCCGGGGGCGGGGCACCGCCGCCGCGACGGGAACGGCGGCGGTGCTCTGCGCGGCGGTCTGCGTGGGGCTGGCCGTGCCGCTGACCGGCCTCGCGCACGACATGGGCGTACGCGCCCGGCACTGGGACCGCCAGGACCGGCTGCTGCGCAAGGAGGTGGCCCGGGGTGCCGAGGTCCTGCCGTACGTACCGGCCTCGGTGGGGCAGATGCGCGACCCGTTCGGCCACCACGGCCGCAGTATCTGGCCGGCCCCCTGCACGGCGCAGTACTACCACCTGAAGCGGATCACCTACGCGACCCGGCCCGCTCCCGGGCCGACACGCTGACCTCGGCCACCCGCATCGGGTGACCGGGCTCCGTCGCGGGCCCCGGCGTGGCGCCGTCGGCGGCCGGCAGCGCGCCGCCCACCGCGACGTTCAGGATCAGGAACTGGCCCTGCTTCACCGCCCGGTCCCAGGTGGCCGCGTCCATGCCGGACGCCTTCACCCGGTGGAACACCCGGCCGTCCAGATACCAGCGGACCTCCTCGGCACCGGGTGCGGTGTCGACCTCCACGGCGTACGAGTGGAACGCGCCGCGACAGCCGGAGCACTTCTGCCGGGGCGAGGTGAGCCCCACCGGCTCCTCGCAGGGACCGCCGTCCAGGGTGCCGCAGTGCATGGTGCCGAAGACGGCGTCCCGGCCGTTGACGGACTCCATCACGTCGAGTTCACCGGTGGCCGGCCACCCCGTGTACCCGACGCGCAGCTCGGCGCCCATGGTCCAGAAGGCCGGCCAGTAGCCGGCCGCCGCCGCACCCGTGACGTCCGGCAGGGCGATCGACGCCTCGATCCGCAGGACGCCGCCGGGCGGCGGGGCGAAGTCGGAGCGCCGGGACTCGATGCGGCCCGAGTACCATCGCCCCTCGCGCCGGGTGGGCACGATCTCCAGCGCACCCTTCCCGTCGAGGCGGACGTTGTCCGTGGAGTCCGTCATCGTCTCGATCTCCCCGGTGCCCCATTGCGGGGCCGGGCAGCCCGGATAACAGCTGCCGCGGTCGTACTGCCACCGGGAGGCGGCCGGGCGGCTGCCCGCGGGCCCGTCGAAGTCCTCGTGCAGCAGCCGGGTCCAGCCGTCCGCCGCCGGCGCGCCGGTCCGCATGAGCAGCCGTTCGAGCCGCGGCGCCAGCACCACGGCCGCGACGTCGGTCAGATGGGCGTCGTCCCGGTAGAGCAGGACCCGGTCCAGGACCGCCGGGCAGGTGGTCCCGGCGGCCGGGCACAGCACCGAGTTCACCTCCACGGTCCGCACCCCGGGCAGCGCGCCGGCTGCCGCCTTCCGCGCCAGCGGATCGGGCCACCGCGCCTCTTCCCGGCCGAAGGCGCAGGCCTCCGGGTCCGTCAGGTGACCGGAGACGCACGCCGGGACGTCGGTCCCCGGCACCGGGGTGTCCTCGATGTAGACCACCGGCACCCCGAGCGCGCGCAGCGGCGTCAGGGTCTTCTCCCAGCCCCTGAGCAGCAGTTCCTGGTCATCGGTGTAGCGGTTCAGGGAGCCGATCACGATCAGCTCGGGCTTCGGCCCCTTGCGCAGCCGGGCCAGACTGTCGGCCCGCCAGCTGTCGCACTCGCGGTACGTGCGCCCCAACTGCGGGTTCACCACCGACAGTTCGGGGAGGGGGCAGCCCTGCTTCACCAGCTCCTGGAGGGCCCAGCCGCGTTTGGCGGCGAGGCTGAGCAATGGTGAGAACCACTGCCCGGCGTGCGAGTCGCCGAGCAGGACGATCCGGTGCGGACTGTCCACCGCCCCGAACAGGCACGGCGGGCTGCTCGTCACCGGTGGCGCCACCTCGCACGCCCCGTCCGGCGGGAAGCTCTTGCGGGCCTGCACCGGGCTCGGCACCACGGGGCCATCGGCGGGCGCACCGGTCCGCGTCAGCAGCGAGGGTCCGTCGGCCGCTCCCGGCGGCAGCCCCTTCGCGTCCACCGGGGCGGCCGGGCCCAGCAGATGCAGCGTGGTGGTGCCCACCACCAGCGCCAGAGTCACCGGCACGACCACCGCCGCGAGCCCCAACGACAGCCCGCGCCGGGGCAGTTCGGAGAGCGTACGGCTGTGCCGCAGTGGCCGTTCGACCCAGCGCGTGGTCGCCAGGGCGGGCAGCGCCGAGGCGAGCGTCAGCGCCGTCCTGGCGGGCCAGCCGAGGGCACCGAAGCGGGCCTCGGCCAGGACGAGCACCGGCCAGTGCCAGAGGTACAGGGTGTACGAGAGCCGGCCGACCGCCCCGGGAGCCCGCATGGACAGCAGCCGCCCGACCCCGGCCCCCGCCCCGTACCCAGCCGGTCCGTCCGGGCTCCGTCCGGGTGTCCCGGCCAGGATGACCGCGGCCGTGGCCAGGGTCGGGACGAGCGCCGCGTATCCGGGGTACGGCGTCGAGGCGTCGTAGCGCAGTACGCACCACACGAGCGCCGCCGCCCCCGCCCAGCCGCACAGCAGCCGCAGCGGGCGCGGCCCGCGCAGCAGATGCCACGGCAGCAGGGCCAGCAGCGCGCCGACACCGAACTGCCAGACCCGCGACGGCGTTCCGAGGTACGCCAGCGAGACGGAGTCGCCCGTCCAGCGCAGCGAGAGGGCGAAGGTGCCGAGCGTCAGCAGGGCGGTGAGGGCGAGCGCCGCCGGCCGCAGCGCCCGCCCCCGGCGCGCCGAGCGTGCGACGAGGACCGCGAGGACGGCGAGCAGCGGGGCCCAGCACAGATAGAACTGTTCCTCCACCGCCAGCGACCAGAAGTGCAGCAGCGGGCTCTCGTCCTGCCCGGCGGCCAGGTAGTCGGTCTGCTGCTGGACGAAACGCCAGTTGGCGACGGACAGGGCCGACGCCACGACGTCGTTCTCCAGATCCGTGCGGCGCAGCGGGACGGTCAGCCAGGCCCCGGCCACCGCGACCGCGACCAGCACCACGGCGGCCGAGGGCAGCAGCCGGCGGGCCCGGCGGGCGAAGAACTCGCCCAGCCGGATCCGGCCGGTGGTGACGGCCTCCCGCACCAGCAGCCCGGTGATCAGGTAGCCGGAAATGACGAAGAAGACGTCCACGCCGACGAACCCGCCGGCCAGTGCGGGTACGGACGCGTGGAAGGCGAGGACCGAGAGGACCGCGAACGCGCGCAGCCCCTCGATGTCGGGGCGGAACGCGGACCGGCGGGAACCCGAGGCACCGGGTCCGGCGCCACCGGGTGGTGATCCGGGGGCGGCGCTGCTCCCGGGCCGCGGAGCGGAAGGGGCGAGGGTGGGCATCGTACGAGGGCCTTTCAGCTCAGCCAGGGCAGCATCGGATCGACCCAGCCGGAAGCGAGCAGAGCGGTGAGCAGGAGCGTGACCGTCACGGCGAGCGTTTCGGGCCAGCGTCGGGGCAGCACGGAGCGGGTGCGCCGCCGGGCCGGTGCGGGCCGGCGCGGGGCGGCGGCCGGGCGCAGCCCGGTCAACAGGTCCCTGATCAGGGGGACGTTGATCTGGAGCTGCACCAGCAGGTAGAGGCCGAGCCCCCAGTTGGGCTCCCAGCCGTTGCGGGCGACGGCCAGGGCGAGGCCGGCCGCCGCCGCTCCGGTGGAGCAGCACAGCCAGCCGAGCGAGACGAGCACCACGCGCCGCGCCATCGTGCCCGGCTTCCCGCCGCCGGCCCCGGTGGGCACCCACGCCGCACTGTGGCCGCGCAGGGTGTGCAGGAAGGCGGCTCCGGCGGCCACGCTCATCAGGACGTTGGCCCGGATCACCTCGATCCGCCAGCGGGTCCGGCTGATCCGCGGCAGCAGCACGTGCCACAGCCACAGTGGCGCGAGCAGCGGCAGCACGTGCCAGGGCCGGATCTGATCCGGGTACCAGAACATCATCACCAGCGGCGGCAGCGGGGCCGCGAAGGTGTTCACCACCGTCGTCAGGTAGCCGACGACGCCCTCGTGGAAGCAGAGCCGCATCCGCCACGGGGCACCCGTCCGCTTGAGGACCGGGGTCCCGATGAGATGCAGATTGCCCATCGCCCAGCGGTACTGCTGGTTGAGGAAGGACGCGAGGTTGTCCGGCGAGGTGCCCTTGGCCACCAGCACCGGCACGTACAGGGTCCGGAACCCCTGCTCGTACAGGGCGAGTCCGGTGTACAGGTCCTCGCTGTGGTCGAGCCGGGCGAAGCCGCCCGCCAGATCGATGGCGCTGCGCCGGTAGACCGCGTTGCTGCCGCAGCAGATCGCCGCGTCGCTCGCGTCCCGGGACGGCTGGATCCAGCGGAAGAACCACTCCTGGGCCGATCCGGCGGCGCGCTGGATCCACTCCATCGTCTCGTCGGTGTCGAAGCACTGCGGGCTCTGCACGATGCCGACGCCCGGGTCGGCCAGGTACGGCACGAGATGGCGCAGGAAGTCGGGCCGGGGCGCGAAGTCCGCGTCCAGGATGGCGATGTACTGAGCGCTGCTCAGGGTGAGCGCGTGATTGAGGTTGCCCGCCTTCTTCAGATGGCCGCGGTCGGGCCGTACGACATAGCGGTAGCCGAACTCGGCGGCGAGGGCGGCCACTTCGGGGCTGTCCGCGTCGTCCAGCACCCAGACGGTCAGCGCGCCGGGCCAGTCCAGGTCCGCGACCGCCCGGTAGGCGTTGTCCAGGACCGGCAGGGGTTCCCCGCAGGTCGGCAGGTAGAGGTCGACGCTCGGCAGCTCGGCCGGGTCCCAGGCGTGCACGAGCACTTCGTGCGAGCGCCTGGTGAGCCGGCGCTGGCGCAGGCTGTTGACCGACGAGAGCGCGAGGGCGACGACGTTCAGGCAGAGCACCGCGAGAAAGGCCCACAGGGCCGGGGTGCGCAGGGCGAAGGTGAACATGGCCGCCGCCGTGAGCACGAAGGCGAGCGAGGAGCTGATCAGCACCCAGCGGCGCTGTGGCCCGAAGTACCAGTAGAGCTCTTGGTCGGACGGAGGTTGAGGTAAGTGATGCACGGTCATAAAGCCCCCCACGGCTGTGCATGTCCCGGTATCTACGGACCCACCCTAGCGCCAAAGGTATAGACCATTCGCCCGTGATCGGGGAGTGAGACGTCGGCCGGGCGTGCGGGGGTGGTCCGGAATTCCGCCGGGAGTGGTCTGGACCTATTCCATGATCCGGTCCGGATGGAGCGGGAAGTTCCAGGTCACACGTGGGTTAACAGTCACCCAACATCCCGAGGAGGCCGTCCCGCGGCTCCGGACCCGTGCCACCGGCGGCCTCCGGCCGCCGCCGCTGCGGCATCCGCCCCGCGTTCCCGGGCCCGGAACCGCCGGCCGCTTCATACGAACGGCACACAGCGCACACCTGACGGCACAATGGGTTCATGCCGATACCCAGCCGCGCCGCCCTCGTCGAACACCTCGTCCGTACGCGTATAGCCGGAGACGTCGCGACCCCGCGCGACAACAACCTCTCCCACTACCGCAAGCTCGCCAACGGCGACCGCCACTTCTGGCTGGGCCTGGAGCTCGGCGACCGGTGGCGCGACGAGCAGGACGTGCTGGCCGTGATGGCCGAGCGGTGCGGGGTCAGCGACGACCCGGAGCACCGGTTCGGCCAGGACACCATCGACCCCGAGCTGACTGTCGCCGCCCTGGACCGCGCGGCGGCCCGGCTGCGCAAGGCGGCCGACGGCTCCGAGCGGGTGCTGTTCGCCACCGGCCACCCGGGCGGTCTGCTGGACGTCCACCGCCGGACGGCGACCGCCCTGGGGGCGGCCGGCTGCGAGATCGTCCGGATCCCGTCCGGGTTGATGGCGGACGAGGGCATGGTCTTCCAGTTCGCGGACGTCGCCGTGCAGGAGCGCGGCGCGACCCTCTGGCACACCCACTCCCCGGCCCCGATGGCGGCGATCCTGGACGGCCTGGAGCGGGAGGGGCGCCCCATGCCCGACCTGGTCGTCGCCGACCACGGCTGGGCCGGGTGCGCGGCGCAGCGCGGCCTCGACGCCATCGGATACGCGGACTGCAACGACCCCGCGCTGTTCCTGGGGGAGTCCGAGGGCACCCTCCAGGTGGCCGTCCCGCTGGACGACCACGTGCTGGACCCGCGGTTCTACGACCCGATGACGGACTACCTGCTGGGCGCGGCCGGACTGCTCTGAGCGGGGGGCGCCGCGACGCCCCGCGCGGGAAGGACGGGGCCGGGCTGCCTCCTGCGACGCCTCAGGGGTTCCGTCCGGCGGCACGGGCCCGGCGCCGCTGCTCCAGCCCCGGCGTCGGGTCCAGATAGACCCGCCGGATCGACGGATACCGCTCCCGCAACTGCTGCTCGGCCTCCTCGCAGGCCCACTCGACCTGCTCGGCACTGGCCACGTCCCGGAAGTCGATCTTGGCGGCGATCAGGATCTCGGCCGGCCCCTGGATGAGCGTGGTCAGCTCCAGTACGTCGATGATGTGCGGCACGGTCAGCAGCTCCTCCCGCACCCCCTCCCGCATCGACGGCGACACCGGCCGGCCGATCAGCAGCTGGGCGTTGGACCGGCCGAGCACCCAGGCCACGTACACGAGCAGCGCGCCGATCAGGATCGACGCGACACCGTCCCAGACCCCGGAGCCCGACAACTGGCCCCCGAGCAGCCCGCCCGCGGCCAGCAGCAGACCCACCAGCGCCGCCGAGTCCTCCATGACGACAGCCTTGACCGCGGTGTCCGGGGTGAGCCGGAAGTAGCGGGTGGCGGGGGTGTCCAGCCGGACGGCCTCCCGGCGCACCTGCCGCAGCCCGGTGCGCAGCGAGTAGCCCTCCAGCAGGAAGGCCACGCCCAGCACGATGTACGAGACGAGCGGATCACCGAGGTTCTCGCCCTCGACCAGGGTGTGGATGCCGTCGTAGACCGAGAAGACCGCGCCGCCGACGAAGGTGGCGACGGAGGCGAGCATCGCCCAGATGTACCGCTCGGGGCCGTACCCCAGCGGGTGTTCCTCGTCGGCGGGCTTCTCGCTGCGCTTGAGCGCGGTGAGCAGCAGCAGTTCGGTGACGGTGTCGGCGACCGAGTGGGCCGCCTCGGAGAGCATCGCGCTCGATCCGCTGATCAGCCCCGCGACGGCCTTCGCCACGGCGATCCCCAGATTGGCGGCCGCGGCGACGACGACGGTGAACGTGGACTCGTCGCCGGCTGATTTCTCGTCACTCATGGTGGCGAGTATGTCGGACTTGCGTAATATGCCGGAGCTGCCGCACAGTGTCCTGCGTTGCCGCACGGTGTCCTGTTCAGTGTCCGCGGGGGACCCGGACGACGCCCTCCTGGATGACGGTGATCGCCAGCCGGCCGTCCTGCGTGTAGATACGGGCCTGGCCCAGCCCGCGCCCGCCGGACGCGGACGGCGACTCCTGGTCGTACAGCAGCCACTCGTCGGCCCGGAACGGCCGGTGGAACCACATCGCGTGGTCCAGGCTCGCGCCCACCACGTCACCGACCGCCCAGCCGCCGCGCCCGTGGGCGAGGAGCACCGAGTCGAGCAGTGTCATGTCGGACACGTACGTCGCCATGCAGACGTGCAGCAGCGGGTCGTCCGCCAGCTTGCCGTTGGTACGGAACCACACCTGCGAACGCGGCTCGCGCGGCTCCCCGACGGTGCCGAACGGCGGGACGTCCACGTACCGCAGATCGACCGCGGCCCGTGCCTCGATCAGCCGGTCCACGACACCCGGATCGCTGAACCGGTGCGCGTGGCGCGGCAGCATCTCGGCGGCCGTGGGCAGCGTCTCCGGGTCGGGTGCGGCCGGCATGTCCGCCTGGTGCTCCAGGCCCTCCTCGTACGTCTGGAAGGACGCGGAGAGGTGGAAGATCGGCTGCCCGTGCTGGACGGCGACGACCCGCCGGGTGGTGAAGGAGCGCCCGTCCCGGATCCGGTCGACGCTGTAGACGATCGGCGCGCCCGGGTCGCCCGCGCGCAGGAAGTACGAGTGCAGCGAGTGGGCGGTCCGGTCGGCCGGGACGGTGCGGCCCGCGGCGACCAGCGCCTGGGCCGCGACCTGCCCGCCGAAGACACGGGGCACGAGCGCCGAACGGCTCGTGCCCCGGAAGATGTCCCGCTCGATCTGCTCCAGGTCGAGCAGCTGGAGCAGATCGAGCAGGGGATCGTGTGCTGTGCTCATGGAGAAGAACGTAGCCGCTCTAAAGGCCCATGGACTTGGCGATGATCGACTTCATGACCTCGCTGGTGCCGCCGTAGATGCGGTTGACCCGGTTGTCCGCGTACAGGCGGGCGATCGGGTACTCGTTCATGAAGCCGTAGCCGCCGTGCAGCTGGAGGCAGCGGTCGATGACGCGGTGCGCGACCTCGGTGCAGAACAGCTTCGCGGAGGCGGCCTCGGCGGCGGTCAGCTCGCCCTGGTCCAGTGCTTCGAGCGCGCGGTCGGCGACGGCCTGGGCCGCGTCGACCTCGGCCTGGCAGGCGGCCAGCTCGAACTTGGTGTTCTGGAACGAGGCGACGGTCTTGCCGAAGACGGTGCGGTCCAGCACGTACTCCTTGGCGAACCGGACGGCGGCCGCGGCCTGCGCGTACGCGCCGAAGGCGATGCCCCAGCGCTCGGAGGCCAGGTTGGTGCCGAGGTAGCCGAAGCCCTTGTTCTCCTCGCCGAGCAGGTCCTCGGCCGGGACCTTGACATCGACGAACGCCAGCTCGGCGGTGTCGGAGGTGCGCAGGCCGAGCTTGTCGAGCTTGCGGCCCACCGAGTAGCCCGCGGACTTGGTGTCGACGGCGAAGAGCGAGATGCCGAAGCGGCGGTCGTCCTCGCGGGGGGCGGAGGTGCGGGCGCAGACGATGACGCGGTCGGCGTGCACGCCGCCGGTGATGAAGGTCTTGGCGCCGTTGAGGACGTAGTGCGTGCCGTCCTCGGAGAGCTTGGCGGTGGTCTTCATGCCCGCGACGTCGGAGCCGGTGCCCGGCTCGGTCATCGCCAGGGCCCACATCTCCTCGCCGGTGGTGAACTTCGGCAGCCAGCGCTTCTTCTGCTCGTCGGTGGCGAGCATCTTGATGTAGGGCAGGCCGAGCAGGGTGTGCACCCCGGAGCCGCCGAAGGAGACGCCCGCGCGGGCGGTCTCCTCATAGATGACGGCCTCGTACTTGTGCGAGTCGATACCCGCGCCGTCGTACTCCTCGTCCACCGTGATGCCGAAGACACCCAGCTCGCCGAGCTTGCCGTAGAACTCGCGCGGCACCACGCCGGCGGCGAACCACTCGTCGTACACCGGCACGACCTCGGCCGCGATGAAGGCGCGGATGGTCTCCCGGAACGCCTCGTGGTCCTCGTTGAATACCGTACGGCGCACGGGGTGCCTCCCTGGTCGGCTTCGCTCGGCTCGGCTAAGCGCTTGCTCAGCCTTGGTTAAAAGTTACCCGGCAGTCACTGGAGCTGTCCAGGGTGATGCTGAGCACGCCCTCCTGTGCACCCTTCCCGGCGGCGGTACGGGAGAGGGCTCCGGAATGATCAGCCGTTCGGCAAACCCGGTGGAGCCGGCCGACGGGTCTGTCTCCCGTACAGAGCCCTGCCTCTGGCTCTGACAGTCCCCCTCTCGAGTCCGCACAGCAGGACCGCATTCGGGTAGATGATCGATCGCGGCGGACCTGATGCGGTGTTCGAGATGACGCCGTGGCCGATCATCTGGGCATTTCCGACGGAAGCGTCCGGGACCGGTCTACGGTGGGTGGTGGCGGTCGTGCGTGGGCGCGGCGCCGCGAAGGGGGACGTGTGGAAGCCGAGTTGGCCGCGTTGGCGGCTTCGGGGGCGACGACGCTGGTCGGGTTGATGGTCTCGGATGTCTGGGCGCAGGCGCGTGACAGGGTGGCGGGGCTCTTCGCTCGCGGCGGTGACCGGTCGGCCGGTGAGCCGGCACAGATCGAGCGGTCGCAGGCCGAGCAGTTGCAGGCATCCCGGGAGGCGCTGGTGATCGCTCGTGCGTCTCAGGACGAGGCGACCGCGGCCGACATCACGCAGGAGTGGGAGGCGCGATTGCGCCGACTGCTGCGCGGTGATCCGTCGACGGCCGACGAACTGCGCCGGCTGCTCGACGAACTGCGGCCGCAGGTGCCGCAGCAGCCTGCGGTGAGCGTGCACAACACCATCTCCGACGGGGAGTTCCACGCGCCGCTCTTTCAGGCGGCGCGTATCTCCGGGGTGCGTTTCGGCGCCTCGGGGTCTTCGGCCCAGGCCGGGGAGGAGAGTGCGTAGGCGGCGTCCCCACGCCGGGTAGTCACCCGGCGGGTGCGGTGGCTAACGGAATTCCGGCTTGTTCTTGCTGGTGCCGTCGGGGCCTGCGCGGCGTGGCAAGTAGCGTGCGCGCTAAGGGAGTTCGAGGTACCGGGTTCTGTTGCCGGTGACGGTGGTGTCTGCCCGGCCGGTGCGCGTGTAGTCGAACCCGCGACGAGTGTTGGGCGCCTGCGGTGGCTGTCAGGGCCGCGGTCTGCGACGGGGGTAGGAATGCGTGACGAGGCGGAGTCCGCGGCGGTGGACGGGGGGACTGTCCGTAATGCGGTGAGCGGCGGTTCGCAGGGCGCCCTGTACCAGGGCCGGGACTTCACGTGGATCGAAGGGGGCTCCCACATCCATGTGCGGTCCGGGGAGGAGCTGGTCCGGGAGGGGGCCTGGTCGGACTGCCCGTATCTGGGACTGGCACCGTTCCTCCAACGGCACGAGCGGGTGTTCTACGGCCGCGACGCGGTGGCCGAGCGGCTGGTCGAACGGCTGATGACGCGACTGCCCCAAGGCATGCTGGTCGTGGTGGGAGCCTCGGGAGCGGGCAAATCGTCGCTGCTGCAGGCCGGGATGTTACCGCTCCTGGCACGGGGTGAGCTGGGGCGATGGCCGGTGCTGAGTATGACTCCCACAGGACAGCCGCTGCGGGAACTGGCACACGGGCTGGCCCGAATGGCCGGGGTGGACGTGGTATCGGTGGACCGCTCGCTGCGGGACGCCCCCCAGGCTGTGCCGCAACTGATCGAGCAGGTGATCCGCACAACCCGCACCCACACAGACCTGGCTGCGGGTGTCGACACGGATTCCAGTGTGGGTGGGCGGGCGCCCCGGCTGGTGCTGGTGGTCGATCAGCTGGAGGAGTTGTTCACCCTCGCCCAGGAGAGCGAGCAGGGCCGGGAGGAGCGGGCCGCGTTCTTCGCGGCACTGCGGGCGGCGACGACTCCGGCCGAGCCGGGCGGAGCACCGGCCGCGATGGTGGTGGCAGCGGTCCGGGGTGACTTCCTGGACCAGGCGCTGCGCTTCCCGCTGCTGGCCGAGGCGATCGACGCCGAGGTGTTCGCGATCACACCAATGAGCGAGGCGGAGCTGCGGTCCGCGGTCACCGGCCCGGCCGCCGAAGCGGGCCTTGGCGTCGACGAAGCGGTCGTCGACGCGGTAGTGGATGAGGTGCGCTCCGGCGACCCGGCTGCGGAAGGCTTCGGAGCGGGAGTGCTGCCCCTGGTCTCCCAGGCGATGTACGCCGCGTGGGAGCACCGCGAACCCGGAGGGGAACTGGACCTGCGTGCCTACCGGCGCGGCGGCGGGACCACTGACGCGGTCAACCGCAGCGCCCAGACCCTCTACGACGACCTGCCCCCCGAACGGCAGACGATCGCGAGCGTGGTGTTCACGCTGCTGACGATCGTGGCCCCGGACGGGCGTCTGGCCCGCCGCCGCCTGAGCGTCGCGCAGCTCCGCGCGGCGTGCACCGCAGACCCGGCCGAGGTGGACGCGGTGGTCGCGGCGTTCGCCGCGCGCCGGCTCCTGGTCACCGACGGCACCGGCGTCGAGATCGCCCACGACGTGCTGCTCACCTCCTGGCACCAGCTCACCACGTGGCTGGAGGGCGACCGCCTCGACCGGGCCCTGCACAGCCAACTGCTGACCGACACCACCACCTGGATCGACCACCAGAAGCACAAGGCGTACCTGTACCCGGCCGCCCGGCTGGCCGAAGCCCGCGCCGCGGCCGACCGCTGGACAGCCGACCCCGAGCGCTACCCACAGCCCACCGCCGACGCGGCCGAGTTCCTCCTGACCGGCCACCGCGCAGCCCGCCGCGGCACCCGTATCCGCCGCACCCTCATCGCCGTCCTGGCCGTCCTGGGCGGCCTGGGCAGCCTGCGCAGCATGGGTGGCCTGGAAGGCCTGCGTAGCCTGGAAGGCCTGGTCGGCCTGGTCGGCCTGGTCGTCCTGGCCGTCCTGGCCGTCCTGCGCAGCCTGGGCGGCCTGCGCAGCCTGGGCGGCCTGGTCGTCCTGCGCGGCCTGGGCGGCCTGGTCGGCCTGGTTGTCCTGGTCGGCCTGGTCGACCAGGTCGGCCTGGGCGGACTGGGCGGCCTGGTCGTCCTGGTCGGTCTGGGCGGCTTGGTCGTCCTGGCCGTCCTGGCCGTCCAGGGCTAGCCGTTCTGACCTGACCGCCGCCATCACATCAGTACCGGGGAATTCGTTACCGCCTGCCGCCTCGCCGCCGCAGCCTGGCACGCCTCCCCCACGAACCAAGCACGCCATGCCATGGGCCATCTCCTCAACAAGCAGCAGCGAAACGGCATGCTGTGCTGCCCGAATCCCCCGGCAAGATGAACGGCGTGGTGTTCAGTCCTGACGGGAGCCTCCTCGCCACCGCCAACGACGATGGCACGGTCTACCTCGCCAAGATGCGGTTGTTCACAAACATGTATGCCGCGCTGTGCTCAGGCGTAGGAGCACCCACACCAGAAGAGTGGGAGGAATACGCGTCCGACGAACCGCTAATCGACGCCTGTACATCCTGAACAACCCGTCCCACGGATGGCCTTCCCGATATCCACGCCGCCCCAAGAGCTCAGCAACGGCATTCCGCTGCGAGCGCATCACTCAAGGCGGCTCCAACTCCACGGCCCGAAAAGCCTACGGTCCCGTTCGGCGACCTGTCGCAGGCCGGCATCGACGATCTGTGTGAGCTGGCTCGTCACGTGTGGCCGATCCAGAGCCGCTCGCTGGCGGAGAAACGCATGGCCGGCGTCCGGAGGCTGTTCGGGCACCTGAAGGCGCTGTCGGGAAAGACCTGGCAGGAGCGCTGAGAGGCCAGCGGGTTCAAGGAGGAGAACGCCCCCTGGTCAATGTCCTGGGCCGGCCAGGGGTCGGCTACGACGGCAACTTGGTCTTGGCGCTGATGGCGTTCACCGTCCCGATCACCCGGCCGTCGCTTCTCCGGGTTCCGGGCGGCCAACTTCTCCGACTGCGCCGACTCCCGGTTCAGCTCACGAAGACGATGGCCAAGAATCTCGGTCAGGCCACACGCCCGGTGCTTCCCGCCCGATGTAGAGGCAGCCGGGGTTGACCCTGACCGTGACCGGCTGCTCCCGGAGTATCTCGTCGAGTGGTTGATGCACCCGTTGGTCCGTCAGCGCGTCCGGGTCGATTTCGACAGGCGCCGTCCAGCAGGTCAACGTCAATCCGACCCGTCTGCGTGAGCTGGAGATTGACATGCCGGCCGATCTGGCAGAGCAGCGAAGGATCGTCGATCTGCTTCATTCCTGCGACGCGCAGATCGAGAACGAACAGGCCGAGCCGGCCAAGCTGCACGCCCTCAAGGCGGGGCTTGTGGATGATCTGCTGGGTGGCAGGGTCTGATCGGGCTGGGATGTGACAAGGCCCCTGTCGCGCGACAGGGGCCGGTTGTACGTCGGGTCAGACGTGGAAGGCGCCAGCTTTGACAGCCGTGACGAACGACGACCAACCGGCTGTCGGGATCACCAGTGCGGGGCCGTGCGGGACCTTGGAGTCTCGGACGGGGACCCTCGACGGGTACCCGTCCGCCACCTCGACGCAGCTCCCGCCTTCGGACCCGCTGTAGGACGACTTGCGCCAGCCGTGAAGGGTGGCGGCGTCGAGGACGGTGGGGTCAGTCATGATGTCCGTATTCCTTCGCTGTCGCCCTTATCAGGGCAAGTGACTCCGTCAGTGGCAGTGCGTCGCTCATTGCGAGATCGTAGGCGCTGCGCAGCCGCTCGACCACAGCCGGAGAGTCGTGCACCTTGCCGATGGACAGGCCTTCGCTGTAAGCCACCGGAGGCTGGTCCTCGAACCACATCAGTGTCAACATGCTCTGCATGAGCGGGTGAGCGCCCGCGCTCCGTGGCAACAGGTGTGCACGTACGCGCCCGCTTTCGCCGAGGCCGACGACGTGCATGAGCTGTTCCGCCATGACACCCGCGCTGCCGATCGGGCGGTGCAGGACCGCCTCATCCAGTAGCGCCCACACTACGGGCGTCACGGGATCGGTGAGGATCTTTGAGCGTTCAATCCGTGTGACGACGAGCCTGTCACGTTCCTCTTCACCCCTCGGGGGGAAGTCCGCGTTCAGAACCGCACGTGCGTACCGTTCCGTCTGAAGGATGCCAGGCACGTAGGACAACCCGAACTCGCGGATCATCGTGGCTTGCTGCTCAAGCTGCCAGGCCGCCTCGAAGTAGTCGGCCACCGCCGAGTCGTCCTCCGGCAGGAAGCTGCTCAGCACATTCCCCGTGCCCAGCGCCCTGTCCAGCCGCCGCGCGTCCTCCTTCGAAGGGATGCGGCGTCCCGCCTCGATGTGCGCGATGTGCGAACGGGTCATGACCGCCGCGTCGGCCAGCTCCTGTTGCGTCATTCCCGCTGCCAGGCGCTGTTCCTTGAGCCAGTCCCCATAGCAATTACGCATCTTCAACTCCCGTGTGACAGATCATTCGTCACCAAGTAACCCCTGGCGAGCCTAGCCCGCACCGTCTCACTCTGTGAGTGGATCGCTACACAGAGCTGCCCTTCCTGTTGCCCGCTACGGCGAAGGAGGGGTGTGCCCTGTGCCGGCCCGCACACGCAGGACCCCCGCGACCGCTGTACACGGCCCGGGGGCATGGCCATCAACCGAACCTGACGGAGTTGACGACGTGTTGGACTGTATCGCCCGAATCTTCGAGCCTCTGCTACGGCTCCTGGCGCCCGCCCCGGGCCCTCGTCGCTCCACCGAGGCGGATCTCTACCCGCCACCCCTGCGCGCGCCCGCCGCTCCGCGGCCACGGCACACGTACATGCTGCGGGGCGAGGACACCGCACTGGTCCGCCCGTACCTCCTCGTCCATGAACGAAACGAGGAAATGCGCCGGCAGTGCGCACGGCGCCGTGCCCTCTGGCTCGCCGTGCACGGCGTCGACGTCGGGCCGCGCGTCATCCACGGCATGGCGGTGCCCGCATGATCAGCGGCAGGGGCGGTGCCCTTCGGCTGCTTCCGTGGTCCGGCCCGGAAGGCAAGCCCTGCTATCTCGACACGGACGGGACCGGATACGTCTCCCGCCTCGCCGATGACATCGAGGCCGTGCAGCTCTCCATGTGCCAGGAGCTGCTCGACCACGCGACCGACATGATCCCCGACCGCCAGGTGACCTCCGCGCAGCTCCGCTTCCTCGCCGCCAGGATGGCCGAGGCCCTGCGTGACGTTCAACGGATCGCCGAGAGCAGAGGCGCCCGCCTCCCCGTACCCGCGTACGACGAGCCCGCGTCCGGAGACTGATCCGGTTTCGAGCGGCCGAGGTCAGATCGGTGACGTTCACATCCAGGGTGGCCAGGTTCCGGTGAAGACCGGGATGCCTTCCAGGACGGATCGTCCGGGGCGTGCGCGATCGCGCGCTCACCCCTGCCGGAGCGCCACCCACAACTCCGTGCGCACGTCCATGTCGTCCAGGTCCACCCCCAGCAGCACCGCGCACCGCCCGATGCGCTGGCGGACGGTGTTGCGGTGGACCTGGAGGGCCGTCGCCGTGCGGTCCCAGCTGCCGTGCAGGCTCAGCCAGCAGCGCAGCGTCTCGGCGAGGGGCTCGGTCAGTGGGGCGAGCAGGGCGCGGGCGTGCGCCTCCGCGGCCTCCCGGGGGATCAGCGCGGTCAGGCCGCGGCCGGTGTCCGTGCGGTGGTACGAGAGCGGGGTGCGGGTCGCCTCCGCGCGGCCGAGGGCGCGGGACGCCTGGGCGTCGGCCACGTCCAGTGCGGTGATCGCGGCGGGGGCGGACGCGCCGAGCGTCCAGCCGGGCTGCGGGGTGATCCGGTCGCCGCCGGGCACCAGCACCCGTACCGCGTCGCGGCCCCGGCCCCCGTCGACCAGCGCCGAGCCCAGGGCCGCGCCGAGCGCCCCGGCCGTGAGCGGGTCCACCGGGTCGCCGCCGCCGCGGCGCGCGTGCACCACCGTCCACTGCTCCGCGCCGCCCAGCAGCGGGGCGACGCCCGCCGGGTCCGCGCCCAGCAGCAGCCGGACCAGCGCCGCCGAGCGGCCCGCGGCGTCGGCGCCCTGGTGCGGGGCGGCCAGCAGGGAGAGCAGGACGACCGCGACCCCGGCGATGGTGTGGTCGCCCGGCTCGCGCCGCTCGGTCGCCAGCGTCAGGACGAGCCCCTGCCCGACGCCGAGCGCGTACGCGGCGAGGTGGGTGGTCCCCAGGGTGTCGGTGGCCGAGGCGGGCGCGGGGCGTACGACCGGCGCGACCACCCGGGAGAGCCGGGTGAGCGCGGCCCGCACATCGGGGGCCGGTGTCCGGCCCGCCGCGTGCAGCTCCTCGCCCTGGGCCGTGAGCAGGACCGCCCGCCCGTCCAGCTGGGCGGCCAGCTGGTGCAGCACGGCCGGCACCGGATCGGTCCTGGCCGCCGCCGTCGCCAGGGCCTGCTGGGCGCGCGTCACCCGGCGCAGCTCGCGCAGCCGGGCCTCCGCCATCAGCCGCCATACCGCGCGGGTGATCGCCGTGAACGGGGTCTCCGGCGGCACCTCGATCAGCGGCAGCCCGTACCGGTCGCACGCCGCGACCAGCTCCGCGGGCACCGTCTCGTGCACCGGCCGCACCCCGAAACCGAGCGCCGCCGCCCCCGCCTCGACCAGGCGGGACACATAGGTGTCCGGGTCCGTGAGCAGTACCCCGGCGCTCAGCAGCAGCTCGCCGCCGAGCAGATACGGGTACGGGTCGGCCATCTCCGAGGTGTGCACCCACAGCAGCTCCGCCTCGGCCGGTCCCGCGATGCCGCGCAGCCCGAGCTCCTCCCGGGCGAGCAGCTCGGTCAGCCGGATGGGCGGGGTCGGCGGTGCCGTCGGTCCGGCGGGGAGTTCCGGCATGGATGGTTCATCCGTTCAGTGCGGCGAGAATGGATGAAACATACACTTCAGGCCGGCGGTCCGGCCGCTTACCGTCGTCCATGGACCCGTGTGCGTGCTTCCGTGCCGCTCCGGGCGATCCGGCACACTCGAAGAGGCAGCGCGTTTGCCGAAGGAATCGAAGGAAAGGCCACCCACCCCATGAGCAGCACCGAAACGCCGCGCGGACCCGTCGACTCCTCACGCGTCCCGCGGTACGCGGGGCCGGCGACGTTCGCCCGGCTGCCCCGGCTCGACGAGGTCGGCCGGGCCGATGTCGCCGTGGTCGGCGTGCCCTTCGACAGCGGGGTCTCCTACCGGCCCGGCGCCCGGTTCGGCGGCAACGCGATCCGGGAGGCCTCGCGGCTTCTCCGCCCGTACAACCCGGCACAGGACGCCTCGCCGTTCGCCCTCGCGCAGGTCGCCGACGCCGGTGACATCGCGGCCAACCCGTTCAACATCAACGAGGCCGTCGAGACGATCGAGGCCGCCGCCGACGATCTGCTCGGCACCGGCGCCCGCCTGATGACGCTCGGCGGCGACCACACCATCGCGCTGCCGCTGCTGCGTTCCGTCGCCAAGAAGCACGGCCCCGTCGCGCTGCTCCACTTCGACGCGCACCTCGACACCTGGGACACCTACTTCGGCGCCGAGTACACCCACGGCACCCCGTTCCGCCGGGCCGTCGAGGAGGGCATCCTCGACACCTCGGCGCTCTCCCACGTCGGCACCCGCGGCCCGCTGTACGGCAAGCAGGACCTCACCGACGACGCCAAGATGGGCTTCGGGATCGTGACCTCCGCCGACGTCATGCGGCGCGGCGTCGACGAGATCACCGACCAGCTCCGGCAGCGCATCGGCGGCCGGCCGCTCTACATCTCCATCGACATCGACGTCCTGGACCCGGCGCACGCCCCCGGCACCGGCACCCCGGAGGCCGGCGGCCTCACCTCCCGCGAGCTGCTGGAGATCGTGCGCGGGCTGTCCTCCTGCAACCTGGTCTCCGCCGACCTGGTCGAGGTCGCGCCCGCGTACGACCACGCCGAGATCACGTCCGTCGCCGCCTCGCACACCGCGTACGAGCTGACGACGATCATGGCCCGCCAGATCGCGGAGGCCGGGCAGAACGAGGCCGGGCAGAACGAGGCCGGGCAGAAGTGAGCCACGACCACCACGACGAGCGCCCCGAGCTCACCCCCGGGCAGATCGCCGCCGCGCTGAACCCCCCGCCCGGACGCAACGGCGGCGACCTCGTCGTCGAGACCCTCCAGGGCCTCGGCGCGACCACCGTCTTCGGGCTGCCCGGACAGCACGCGCTGGGCATGTTCGACGCGCTGCGCCGCTCGTCCCTCGGCTACGTCGGCCTGCGCGTCGAGAACAACGCGGGCTTCGCCGCCGACGCCTACGGGCGCATCACCGGCGAGGTCGCCCCGCTCCTCCTGTCCACCGGACCGGGCGCGCTCACCTCGCTCGCCGCGCTCCAGGAGGCGGCCAGCGCGTCCGCCCCCGTGCTGGCCGTCTCCAGCCAGATCCCGACGGCGGGACTCGGCGGCGGACGCCACGGCTACCTGCACGAACTGCGCGACCAGCAGGCGTCGTTCCGCGACATCGTGAAGTCCGTCCACACGGTGCGTGCCGCCTCGCAGATCCCGTCCGCGATCGCCGCCGCCTGGGAGTCCGCGCTGACGGCCCCGCACGGCCCGGTCTGGGTCGAGATCCCGCAGGACGTGCTCCTGGCCGAGACGACGCTGCCCGTCGTCACCGCGATGGACGCCACCCCGCGCGAACTGCACGCCCGCCCCGAACTCATCGCGGTGGCCGCCCACCTGCTGTCGAACGCCGAGCGTCCCGTGATCATCGCGGGTGGCGGGGTCGTACGCTCCGACGCCTCCGGCAAGCTGCGCGCCCTCGCCGAGAAGGTCAGCGCCCCGGTCGTCACCACCTACGGCGGCAAGGGCGCCTTTCCGTGGGAGCACCCGCTCTCGCTCCAGTCCTGGCTGGAGGACCGCCACACCACGGACTTCCTGGAGGACGCCGACGTCGTCCTGGTCGTCGGCTCCGGACTCGGTGAACTCTCCTCGAACTACCACACGTTCGCCCCGCGCGGCCGGGTCGTGCAGATCGAGGCGGATGCCGGGAAGCTGGAGTCCAACCACCCCGCGCTCGGCATCCACGCCGACGCCCGGGACGCCCTGGCCGACCTCCTCGAAGCGGTCACCCCCCGCACCGACCCGGCCGCCGCCGAGCGCGTCGCGGCGGTCCTGGGCCGGGTGTGGGACCGGATCGCCGCCCAGGGGCTCACCCTGGAACAGCACCTCGTCGCGGAGATCCGGGCGGCCCTGCCCGACACGTCCCCCAGCTTCTGGGACATGACGATCCTCGCCTACTGGGCCTGGTCCGCCTTCGACGCCCGCCACCCCAACACCATGCACTCGGCCCAGGGCGCCGGAGGCCTCGGCTACGGATTCCCGGCGGCCATCGGCGCGGCGGCCGCCGACAGGACCAAGCCGGTCCTGGCGGTCTCCGGCGACGGCGGCGCGATGTACTCCATCGCGGAACTCGCCACCGCCCGCCAGTACGACCTCCCGGTCACCTGGCTGATCGTGGACGACGGCGGCTACGGCATCCTGCGCGAGTACATGACCGGCGCCTTCGGCGAGACCACCGGGACGGAGCTGTCCCGCCCGGACTTCGTCGCACTCGCCGAGTCCTTCGGCGTCCCGGCGGTCCGTACGAGCCCCGAGACGCTCGCGGACGACCTGGCCAAGTCCTTCGCGCAGCCGGGCCCCTCGGTCGTCGTACTCCCGGCGCTGCTCAGGATGTTCGAGCCGACGCACATCTGACTTCGACGCCGGTCGCGTCGCACCCGGAGCCGTAACGGGCTCCGGGGGCGACCCGTTGATCCCGTCGCATACAACTTTCCGGCCGTCCGCGAGTCATCTCTGACGGGGGTGCCGGGGGGCGCGCTCGCAGGACTTACTCAGGGCTCGCAGAACTCACTCAAGGCTCGCAGAACTCACTCAGGGGACGGAACGCAGCATGACCACATCTCACATATCCCGCCGTGCCCGCGGCGCGCTCTGTGCCGCGCTGGCCACCGGGGTGCTCGCACCCGTGGCGCTCGGCGCGGCGCCCGCCGCCGCCGCTACGCCGACGGCGAGCTGCACCTCGGGCAAGGCCGGACTCGCCGCCAAGCTGTCCAAGGACATCACCGCGGCGCTCAAGGGGCGCAAGTCGACCACCGCGGTGGCGCTCCAGGACCGGACGACCAGGACGACGTGCACGCTGCGGTCCACGTCGAAGTACGACTCCGCGAGCGTCGTGAAGGCGACCGTGCTGGCCACGCTGCTCTGGGACAGCGCCAAGCACAACCGCCACCTCACCCAGCGCGAGACCGACCTCAGCACCGCCATGATCACCAAGTCCGACAACAACGCCACCACCAAGCTGTGGAAGCAGCTCGGCGCCACCAAGGTCGCGGCGTTCCTCAATGCGGCCGGCATGACGCACACCACACCCGGGTCCGGCGGCTACTGGGGGCTCACGCAGATCACCGCGCAGGACGAGCAGCGGCTGCTGACGCTGCTCACCGCGAAGAACACCGTGCTCAGCGACAACGCACGCGCCTACGAGCTCGGGCTGATGCGCAAGGTCATCCCCTCCCAGCGCTGGGGAACGCCCGCCGGAGCCCCGGCCACGGCCACCGTCCAGCTCAAGAACGGCTGGCTCCAGCGGGCCACCCACGGCTGGCGGGTGCACAGCATCGGCGCCTTCACGGGCAACGGCCACGACTACGTGCTCACGGTGCTCACCCAGGACAACAAGACGATGAGTGACGGCATCAACACCATCCAGGCGGTCGCACGGGCCGTGCACAAGGACCTGAACCCGCGCACCATCAAGGCGAGGCCCGCCACCGTGCCCACGGCGGCCCGGACGCTCACCGCGAACCAGTAGCCGCGACAGGCCCGGACCAATGGCCCCCGTATCGGGGGAGCGGGCTACGCCGATGGTCCCGTAATTTGTTGCGGAGGGATGAAATCCGCAGCCTGCCGCGTTGGTGCCTTGCGGCAGGGCAGGTCGAACGGGAGGCATCGGGTGTCGGACGCAGGGGAGACAGGCGACGGGCGACAGCCCCGCGGCTGGGCGCGCAGGCTGATCGGTTACGCCTGGCGCTACCGGCGCAACGTGCTGCTGGCGCTCGGCTCGTCGCTCGCCGGAATGGCCGTGATGGCCCTCGTCCCGCTGATCACCAAGGTGATCATCGACGATGTGGTCGGCAACCACACCCGCTCCCTCGCCGTCTGGACCGGACTGCTCATAGGGGCCGCCGCGCTCGTGTACGTCTCCACGTACATCCGCCGTTACTACGGCGGCCGGCTGGCCCTGGACGTCCAGCACGATCTGCGGACCGAGATCTACGGGACGATCACCCGCCTCGACGGGAAACGCCAGGACGAGCTGTCCACCGGACAGGTCGTCGGGCGCGCCACCAGCGACCTCCAGCTGATCCAGGGGCTGCTGTTCATGCTCCCGATGACCATCGGGAACGTCCTGCTCTTCCTGCTCTCCCTGGTGATCATGGCGTGGCTCTCGCCGCTGCTCACCCTCGTCGCCGTCGCCGTCGCCCCCGCCCTCTGGTACATCGCCCGCCGCTCCCGCACCCGGCTCTTCCCCGCCACCTGGTACGCCCAGTCGCAGGCCGCGGCCGTCGCCGGAGTCGTCGACGGGGCCGTCTCCGGCGTCCGCGTCGTCAAGGGGTTCGGGCAGGAGGACCAGGAGACCGGCAAGCTGCGCGAGGTCGGGCGCAGGCTCTTCGCCGGCCGGCTGCGCACCATCCGGCTGAACTCCCGCTACACCCCCGCCCTGCAGGCCGTCCCCGCGCTCGGCCAGGTCGCCATGCTGGCCCTCGGCGGCTGGCTCGCCACGCGCGGCGAGATCACCCTCGGCACGTTCGTCGCGTTCTCCACCTACCTCGCCCAGCTCGTCGGCCCGGTCCGGATGCTCGCCATGGTCCTCACCGTGGGACAGCAGGCCCGCGCCGGAGTGGAACGCGTACTGGAACTGATCGACACCGAGCCGACGATGCAGGACGGCACCAAGCAGCTCCCCGCCGACGCCCCGGCCAGCGTCGAGTTCGACGACGTGCGCTTCGGCTACGACGAGGACCGCCCGGTCCTCGACGGCTTCTCGCTGACCATCGAGCCCGGCGAGACCGTCGCCGTCGTCGGCGCGTCCGGCAGCGGCAAGTCCACCGTCTCGATGCTGCTCCCGCGCTTCTACGACGTGTCGCACGGCGCCGTCCTGGTCGGCGGCCACGACGTCCGCGAGCTGACCCTCGACTCGCTGCGGGCCGCCATCGGCCTCGTACCGGAGGACAGCTTCCTGTTCTCCGACTCCATCCGCGCCAACATCGCCTACGGGCTCCCGGACGCCACCGACGAACAGATCGAGCAGGCCTCCCGCGCCGCCCAGGCCCACCGGTTCATCAGCGAACTGCCCAAGGGGTACGACACCGAGGTCGGCGAGCAGGGGCTCACCCTCTCCGGCGGCCAGCGCCAGCGCGTCGCCCTCGCCCGCGCCATCCTCACCGACCCCCGGCTGCTCCTCCTCGACGACGCCACCTCCGCCGTCGACGCCCGTGTCGAGCACGAGATCCACGAGGCGCTGCGTCAGGTGATGGCGGGCCGGACGACGCTGCTGATCGCCCACCGCCGCTCCACCCTCAACCTCGCCGACCGGATCGCCGTCCTCGAGAACGGCCGGCTCGCCGACGTCGGCACGCACGAGGAGCTGGAGCCGCGCTGCGCGCTCTACCGGCGCCTGCTCACCGACCCGGATGAGCTCGGCGGCACCTCGCCCGGCCACCAGCCGGGCGGTCCCGCCGCCGACCCCGTGGACGACCGCGCGCTCCAGGAGGAGCTGGACGCCGAGTTCGACGCCGAGCGCGGCATCACCCCCGAGCTGTGGGTCCGCAAGGAGGAGGCGCGGGAGACCGACGCGGCCGGCACGCCCGCCACCGCCGAGCTCCTCGCCCAGGTCGACGCCCTGCCCCCGGCGACCGACACCCCGGACATCGACGAGGCCCGCGCCGTGCACGCCGAGGAGTCCTACGGACTGCGCCGGCTGCTGCGCGGCTTCGGACTTCCGCTGCTGGCGAGCCTCGCCCTGGTGGCCGTGGACGCCGGATCGGGACTGCTCCTCCCGGTGCTGATCCGCAACGGCATCGACAAGGGCGTCACCCAGCTGGCGCTGGGCGCGGTCTGGACGGCCTCCGCCCTCGGCCTGCTCGTCGTCCTCGTGCAGTGGGTGGCGCAGACCGGTGAGACCCGGATGACGGGCCGCACCGGCGAGCGGGTGCTCTACTCGCTGCGGCTGAAGATCTTCGCGCAGCTCCAGCGCCTCGGTCTCGACTACTACGAGCGCGAGCTGACCGGCCGGATCATGACCCGGATGACGACGGACGTGGACGCGCTGTCCACGTTCCTGCAGACCGGTCTGGTCACGGCCTTCGTCTCCGTCGTCACCTTCTTCGGGATCATGGTCGCGCTGCTGGTCCTGGACGTCGAACTGGCGCTGGTGGTCTTCGCGACCCTGCCGGTGCTGGTCATCGGCACGTTCTTCTTCCGCCGCAAGAGCGTCAAGGCGTACGAGCTGGCCCGTGAGCGCATCAGCGCCGTCAACGCCGACCTCCAGGAGTCCGTCTCCGGGCTGCGGATCGTGCAGGCCTTCCGCCGCGAGCGGGACGGCGCCGACCGGTTCGCCGGGCGCAGCGACTACTACCGCGAGGCCCGGGTCCGCGGCCAGTGGCTGATCTCGGTCTACTTCCCGTTCGTCCAGCTGCTGTCGTCGGTGGCCGCGGCCGCCGTGCTGATCGTCGGGGCCGGCCGGGTCGACAACCACACACTCACCACGGGTGCGCTCGTCGCCTACCTGCTCTACATCGACCTGTTCTTCGCGCCCGTGCAGCAGCTCTCCCAGGTCTTCGACGGCTACCAGCAGGCCACCGTCTCGCTCGGCCGGATCCAGGAGCTCCTCCAGGAGCCGACGTCCACCGCCGACGGGGACGAACCGCTGGACGTGCTGTCGCTGCGCGGTGAGATCGCGTTCGAGGACGTGTCCTTCGCGTACGGCGGCGAGGAGGCCGCGCTCACCGATGTCGACCTGCGTATCCCGGCCGGGCAGACGGTCGCGTTCGTGGGCGAGACCGGCGCGGGCAAGTCGACCCTCGTCAAGCTCGTCGCCCGGTTCTACGACCCGACGGCCGGCCGGGTCACGGCGGACGGCACCGATCTGCGCAGCCTCGGTCTCACCTCGTACCGGCACCGGCTCGGAGTCGTGCCGCAGGAGGCGTACCTCTTCGCCGGTACGGTGCGCGACGCCATCGCGTACGGGCGGCCGGAGGCCACCGACGCGGAGGTGGAGGCGGCGTCCAGGGCCGTCGGCGCGCACGACATGATCGCCACCCTGGAGGGCGGCTACCTGCACGAGGTCGCCGAGCGGGGCCGTAATCTCTCGGCCGGACAGCGGCAGTTGATCGCACTGGCCCGCGCCGAACTCGTCGACCCGGACATCCTGCTGCTCGACGAGGCCACCGCGTCCCTGGACCTCGCCAGTGAGGCGCTGGTCAACCAGGCGACCGACCGCCTCGCGGGCCGGCGCACCACTCTGGTCGTCGCCCACCGGCTGACCACCGCCGCCCGCGCCGACCGGGTCGTGGTGATGGACCACGGCCGGGTCGTCGAGGACGGCACGCACGACGAACTCCTCGCCCTGGACGGGAAGTACGCCGTGCTGTGGCGCACGTTCATCGGGGAGGACGAGCCGGCCGGGGTCTGAGACGGGGGCGGGCACGCCCCGTCCCGGGGTCAGCCGCGGATACCGGAGATCTTCCCGGTGCCCAGCTCCGACTGCACGGTCAGGTTCGTGTACGTGGGGTGGGCGGCCGAGCCCCAGGTGAGCCGGACGTGCGTCCAGGCGTGACCGGCGCCGCTGCCGCCCGCGGTGACGCTGAAGGCGGCCGGGACGTCCTGGGCGCGCAGTACGCCGTCGGCGTGGTTGGTCTTCTCCCAGGCGCGCAGCTCCTGGCGGAACTCGGGCGTGAGGTAGAAGGCGCGGAGCGCGGTGACGAGGTCGCCGCCGTGCTCGGCGGCGACCGCGTCGAGGTACGCGCCGTAGAAGTGGGCGACCTCCTGGGCCTCCGCGTCGGAGACGTCGTCGCGGGCCGCCGAGGCGGACGCCCGCTGGGGTGCGACGGCAGCGGCGGCCGGGACGGCGGCGACCGCGGTCAGGAGCGTGGCCGCGAGCAGTGTGCGGCCGATGATGCGGCGGCCGCGGGGGTGCCGGGTGGTGCGGAGTCGGGTCATGGCGGTGCCTTCCTTTCGGGTGGCTCTGTCCTGTTGGAGCCATCGTGTGGTGATTTGGTTGCCCGGAATGTGGAGCACGCCGCGTGCAACCTCCGGATGGCCTCCCGCGTCGTACGCAGATACGCACATGCGTCGAATGGAGACGCATGTGTTCGATGAGGCGATGGGGTGGCTGGTGAACAGAGCGACGATCGGACGGGCCGGGGTGCCGGACGGACGCGCGGGGCGCGGGGGTTCCGCGCGGCTGCTGGTACTGGCCCTGACCACCGCCCTCGGACTGGTCATCGGCGGGGTCGGGGCGACCGGCGCCTCCGCCGCTTCGGTCTGCGCCGGACGCCCGGCGAAGACGCTGTGGTTCGGCACCGGCGAACTGCGCGTCTACAAGACCCGCTCCTACGCCTGCGCCCTCGCGGTCGCCGCCAAGCCCGGTGCGCGCCGCCGGATGTCCGTCCAGATCCAGCCGCGCGGCGGGCGCCCCGTCGTCGACAGCGGCAGCTTCACCCGGCAGGCCGGACCGGTGACGGTCCACGCGCTGAACCGCTGCGTCCGGGTCTCCGGCACCATCTCGGGACGGACGGGATCCACCGGCTGGATCCTGTGCTGACGGGGTGAACCCTGTGCTGACCGGGTGATTCGAGCTGACCGGGCGGCAATGAGGTCTGGCGGCACCGGTGTTGCCCCGCTAGGTTCACGTCGTCTGTCGTGAATCAAGGGGAGGGTGTATGCGCAAGGCGCTCAGAGGTTTCCTGTCGCTCGCGATGCTCATCGGCACAGTGAGTGCGACGGGTGCCTCCGCCGGGGCGGCCACCGCCGCTGAACCGGCCGCGCTCCGTTCCGCCGTCAGTGACAGCGGTACGAGCACGGACATCAAGGACCGCATCCTGGCCATCCCGGGAATGAGCCTCATCGAGGAGAAGCCCTATCCGGGCTACCGCTACTTCGTCCTGAACTACACCCAGCCGGTCGACCACCGGCACCCGTCCAAGGGGACGTTCCAGCAGCGGATCACCCTGCTGCACAAGGACACGTCCCGTCCGACGGTGTTCTTCACCAGCGGATACAACGTCTCCACCAATCCCAGCCGCTCCGAGCCGACCCGGATCGTGGACGGCAACCAGGTCTCGCTGGAGTACCGTTTCTTCACCCCGTCCCGCCCGTCGCCCGCCGACTGGTCCAAGCTCGACATCCGGCAGGCCGCCGGTGACCAGCACCGGGTCTTCACCGCGCTGAAGAAGATCTACTCGAAGAACTGGCTGACCACCGGCGGTTCCAAGGGCGGCATGACGGCCACGTACTACGAGCGCTACTACCCGAAGGACATGGACGGCGTCGTCGCGTATGTCGCGCCCAACGACGTGGTCGACAAGGAGGACTCGACGTACGACCGGTTCCTGGCGAACGTCGGCACCAAGGAGTGCCGCGACAAGCTGAACGGCGTGCAGCGCGAGGCGCTGGTCCGCCGGGAACCGCTGGAGGAGAAGTACCGGCAGTACGCGGCCGACAAGGGATACACCTTCACCACCGTCGGCTCGCTCGACAAGGCGTACGAGGCCGTGGTCATGGACTACGTCTGGGCGTTCTGGCAGTACAGCCTGCTCGCCGACTGCGACTCGATCCCGGCCGCCGAGTCCGCCACCGACCAGGCGATCTGGGACAGCGTCGACTCGATCTCGGGCTTCTCCGCCTACGCCGACCAGGGCCTGGAGAGGTACACGCCGTACTACTACCAGGCGGGCACCCAGCTCGGTTCGCCCGATATCAAGCAGCCCTGGCTCGGCGAGCTGAGCCGGTACGGCTACCAGCCGCCGCGCACGTTCGTGCCGCGCTCCATCCCGATGAAGTTCCAGCCCGGGGTGATGCGGGACATCGACAACTGGGTGAAGCACCACGCCGACCACATGCTGTACGTGTACGGGGAGAACGACCCGTACGGCGCGGAGCGCTTCCGGCTCGGCGCCGGCGCCCGTGACAGCCACGTCTTCACCGTGCCCGGCGGCAACCACGGGGCGACCGTCGCCGGTCTGGTCCCGGCCGAGAACGCCACGGCCACCGCGGCCATTCTGCGCTGGGCGGGCGTCGCCCCGGCCGCCGTCCAGGCGGACCCGGCGAAGGCGAAGCCGCTCGCGAAGTTCGACGCGGTGCTCGACCAGCGGGACCTGACGACCGAGCACCGGCTCGGCCACCGGCGCCCGTAGCGGGAAGCGCGCCGGCGGCCACCCCCTCGGGCGGCCGCCGGCGCGGGGACCTCCGTCAGTACGACAGGCCGTAGCCCACCGGGTACAGCACCCGCGCCGGGTCGTCCGCGCGCTGGACCGGCACCGGCAGTGTGCCCTCCGGTTCGGCGCGGCCCGCGATCACCCGGGCCGCCGCCCGCAGTTCGACATCCGTCCAGGAGTACGCGGCCAGGCTCGCCGCGTGCCCCGTCCCGGCCAGCTGGGCGATGTCGTACGGGTTGCGGATCGCGACCGTGATCACCGGGACGCCGGTCGCGGCCAGTGCGCTCACCAGGGTCCGCTGCGAACTGGTCGCCGTGACGTTGTACGTCCCCACGACCACCGCGTCCTTGCCCCGTGCGGCCGCCACCGCCGCGTCGATGGCCGCCTGGGTGGGCGCGGTGCCGGTGGACAGGGCGGTGGCCGCGTACCCCAGCTCCTTGAACTCCGCGGCCAGAGTGGTCGTCGGCGGTCCCGTCGTGCCGGACGGGGACGCCGGGTCGGCCCCCACCACCAGCAGGTTGCGGTGGGAGCGGCGCGACAGCGGCAGCAGCGCGCCCTCGTTGGCCAGCAGCGTGGTCGTGTGTTCCGCGATCCGGTCGGCGGCGGCCAGGTGCGACCGGGTGCCGACGGTACGGTCCACGCCCCGGTGACTGACGAACGGGTCGTCGAACAACCCCAGCTTCGTCTTCAGCCGCAGGATGCGCAGGATCGATTCCTCGATCCGGGCCTCACTGATCTCACCGCTCTTGACGGCGTCCAGCAGGGCGTTCCAGGAGACGTCCAGGCTGGGCGGGTTGAGCAGCTGGTCGACGCCCGCCTGCACGGCGAGCACCGGCACCCGCTTGTCGCCGTACTTCGTCCGTACACCCTCCATGCCGAGCGAGTCGGTGACCACGACGCCCTCGTAACCCAGCTCCTCGCGCAGGATTCCGGTGAGGATGGGCCGGGACAGGGTCGCCGGGTCCTCGGAGGGGTCGAGCGCGGGCACCACGATGTGCGCCGTCATGATCGAGTCGATGCCGGCGGCGATCGCGGCCCGGAACGGCGGCTCGTCCAGCTCGGCCCACTGCTCGCGGGTGTGGTTGATCACCGGCAGACCGGTGTGGCTGTCGGTGCTGGTGTCGCCGTGGCCGGGGAAGTGCTTGGCCGTGGAGGCGATCCCCGCGCTCTGGTACCCCTTCACCTGGGCGGCGACCATCCCGGCCACCGACTGCGGGTCGGAGCCGAAGGAGCGCACCCCGATCACCGGGTTGGCCGGGTTGACGTTGACGTCCGCGTCCGGGGCGTAGTTCTGGCAGATGCCGATCGCGGCCAGCTCGGCGCCCGCGATCTGCCCCGCCTTGCGGGCGTCGGAGCGCGAACGGCCCGCGCCCAGCGCCATCGCGCCCGGCATCAGCGTGGCGGGCTCACCGACCCGGCAGACGATGCCGTGTTCCTGGTCCGTCGAGACGAGGAGCGGCAGCGGGGTGGGACCCGCCAGGCCGGCTCGCTGGATGCCGTTGGAGAGATCCGCGATCTGGTGCGGGTCACGGGTGTTGTGCGCCCAGGTGAAGTAGATGATGCCGCCGACGTGGTACTTGGCGATCATCTCCGCGGCGGTGCGCACGCCGATCTCGGCGAGGTTGGCGTCGATGTCGGCCTGGTCGGGGTCGGTGGCGGAGTGCCCGTAGACCCGCATGACGAACAGCTGGCCGATCTTCTCCTCCAGGCTCATCCGGGAGATGAGCCGCTTCAGCCGCCGGGTGGTGGCTGCGGAGTGGTGACTGCCGCCCGCGGACTTCTGGGCGGCGACGGCGCCGGGGGCGACTGCCGCACCCGTCGCCGCCACGACTGCGGTGGCGGCGGTGGCGGTGAGGAGGGTGCGTCTGGAGGTGCGGTGGTGCACGTGAGCTCCTTCGGCCGTACTCGGGTGACGAGGGGGTGGTGAAAGAAACTTCCAAGGATCACGGATATCCAGAAAATAACTTCCGGTCAAGGGCCCCGACCGTTTGAGCGCGTCCCGCGCGGGTGGCGGAAGGGGACGAATCCCTCACCTCGTCCCACCTCGCCTCCTCACGTCACCGCGCCCGCCCCGGTCCCGGCTGACGAAGCCCCACGCCCGCCCCGTGCGCCTGGAGCGCCGCGACCGCCGCCCTGATCGCGGGACGGCGCGCCGCCTCCGTACGCCACAGCGCGTACAGCCGGCGTACGGGCACGGGCTCGATCCGCACCTCCACCACGCCGTCCGGCAGCGGCCCGCGGCCCAGCCGAGGGATCATCGCGACGCCGAGACCGGCGGCGAGCAGGGCCAGTTGGGTGTGGTTCTCCTCGGCCCGGTGGCGGATGTCCGGCTCGTAGCCCGCCGTGCGCAGCGTCCGTACGAGCCAGTCGTGGCAGACCGTCCCCGGCGGCTGGCAGATCCACCGCTCCTTCGCCAGCTCCTCGCGGCGCACCCCGTCCCGGCCCGCCAGCCGGTGGTCCGCCGGCACCAGCAGATCGCAGCGGTCCTCCCCGATCACCGCCTGCGCCACGCCGTCCGGGGCGGGCAGCGGGGCGATGTCCCAGTCGTGCGCGACGGCCAGGTCGATCACGCCCTTGGCCACCAGGTCGACGGAGAGGTGCGGATCGACCTCGGTCATCCGCACGTCCAGGGCCGGATGCTCGCGGTCGAGCTCCGCCAGCACCCCGGGAAGCAGGCCGCGCGCCGCCGAGGCGAACGCGCCGATCGACAGCCGCCCCGTCGGCAGCCCCCTGCGCTCCTCAAGGCTGGTCTCGGCGCGCTCCACGATGGCCAGCAACTCCTGTGCGGTGGCGGCGAGGCGGACCGCCTCCTCGGTGAGGGCCACGCCCCGGCCGCGACGCTCAAGCAGCGTCGTACGGGTCTCCCGCTCCAGCTTGGTGATCTGCTGGGAGACCGCCGACGGGGTGTAGCCGAGCGCGGCGGCGGCGCCCGCGACGGAGCCGTGGACGGAGATGGCGTGCAGCGCGCGCAGCCGGGAGAGATCGAGCACCGGAGCCTCCTGGATCCCATCAATTCATTAGCGACGCTCAATTTCACCATGAAGAAATCCGCGCTGGTGCTAAAGGGTCGGTGCGGGTGATCCTCGGTTCATGCGTCCCCTCCACATCGCCCTGGCCGCCCTGGTGGCCGCTGTCTGGGGTGTCAACTTCGTCGTCATCGAGCTCGGGCTCGATCACTTCCCGCCGCTGCTCTTCTCCGCCCTGCGCTTCCTGGTCGCGGCACTGCCCGCGGTCTTCCTCGTCGGCCGGCCGAAGGTCGCCTGGAAGTGGATCGTGGGGGTGGGGCTGGCCCTGGGGGTGGCCAAGTTCGGGCTGCTGTTCATCGGCATGGACCGGGGTATGGGGGCCGGGCTCTCCTCCCTGGTGCTCCAGGTCCAGGCGGTCTTCACCGCGCTCTTCGCGGCGCTCGCACTCGGTGAACGGCCGGGCAGGGCACGGGTGCTGGGGATGGCGGTGGCCCTCGCCGGGATCGGTGTCGCCGCCGTGGACGAGGGGGCGGACGGGCCCGTGCTCGCCTTCGTCCTGGTGATCGCGGCGGCGGCCTGCTGGGGCGTGTCCAACGTGCTGACCCGGAAGGCGGCCCCGCCCGACGCCCTCAACTTCATGGTCTGGGTCTCCACCGTCCCGGTGCTGCCGCTGCTCGGGCTCTCGCTCCTCTTCGAGGGCCGGCACCGCGATGCGGAGGCGCTCGCCGCGCTCGACTGGAGCGGCGCCGGAATCATCGTCTACGTCGCCTGGATCACCACGGTGTTCGGCTTCGGGGCGTGGGGCTTCCTGCTGAGCCGGTACCCGGCGTCGTCGGTGGCCCCGTTCACCCTGCTCGTCCCCGTCTTCGGGATGTCCTCGGCCGCCCTGCTGCTCGACGAGCCGGTGAGCCCGCTGCGGTGGTGCGCGGCGGCGCTGCTGGTCGGCGGTGTGGCGCTGACCTCGCTCGCCGGGGCGCGACGACCCCGCCCCGCCGCCCCGGAGCGTGCCGAGCCGCAGTACGCGGGGGCCGCCTGAGCGCTCTACTGCTTCGGCGCACCCAGCCGCAGCAGGTGCTCGCGCCCCGCGCCCAGCAGTCCGGGCAGCTCCGCCGCCCCCGGGTGCCAGCGCTTCTCGTACTCCCAGCAGACCCAGCTGTCCGCGTCCAGGGTGTCCAGGCAGGCCCGCAGCGGCAGCACCCCGGCGCCCAGGGCGAGGGGCTCGGTGGTCTCCGCCGACGCGATGTCCTTCACCTGGACGTAGCCCAGGTGCGGGGCCAGCACCGCATGGCTCGCGGCCGGTTCCTCACCGGCCAGCCAGGTGTGCATGATGTCCCACAGCGCGCCGACGCTCCCGTGCCCCACCGTGCCCACCACGCGGGCCACGGCGGCGCCCGCGCGGTGCGAGTCGTGGGTCTCCAGCAGGATGCGCACGCCCATGTCCGCGGCGTACGGAGCGGCGGCGGCCAGCCTGCGCGCGGCGGTCGCGTCCGCGGTGGCGGGGTCCTGGTCGCCGCCGCCGGGGAAGACCCGGACGTTCCGCGCGCCCAGGTCCCGGGCCAGCTCCACCAGAGCGGCGAGCTCGTCCAGCACCGGCTGGTCGTCGCCCTCGGCGGCGGTCCGGACATAGCCGGCCACGGTCAGGATCTCGATCCCGCCCCGCTTGAACTCCTCGACCACATCGGCCCGCTCCAGCATCGAGAGCCCCGGGTGCACCGGCTCCTCCGGGTGGGCGCGCAGCTCCACCCCCTGGTAGCCGTGCCCGGCGGCCAGCCGGACGACCTCGGGCATCGGCAGCCCCGGCACCCCGAGGGTGGAGAAAGCGAGCTTCACGTGTGTGTTCCTTCCGCGTCGTCTGCACCGGCCGTGGCTCGTGGAGCCGGGTTCAGCAGGGCTCCCGGAGCAACTGCTCCAGGTTACCCAGCAGTTTCAGCGCGTCCGCCCGCTGCCGCGGCCCCAGCCGCTCGCCCCCCTCCCGCCGTTCGCGGTCGGCCGGTGCGAACGACACCACGCGCAGCGCCGCGGCCGCCTGCCGGGCGAACATCGCGAGCAGATCCAGCTCCCGCATCTCCGTGCGGGCGCGCGGGGACGGATCGAGCACCTCCAGGACGCCGAGCACCCGGCTCTCGCTGATCAGCGGCGCCGCCATCAGCGCGCTGGGCACGAACTCGGTGGACTCGGCGAGTGACCGGTCGAAGGAGGGGGTGACGCTGAGGTCGTCCACCACCATCGGCTCCCCGGAGGTCGCCACCCAGCCCGCGATCCCGCGCCCGGCCGGGAACCGGCGGCCCACCAGGAACTCCTCGCCCTGGCCGGAGACCGCCTGGAAGACCAGTTCGTCGGTCTCCTCGTCCAGCAGGAAGACGGAGCTGGCCGCCGCACCGAAGATCGCGCGGGCCACGTCGACGACGGACTGGAGGAGCTCGTGCCGGGGCGATCTCGCCGGCGGCACCGTTCCCGCGGCGGACGCTGGTTCAGTTCTCGGAGTCATCACAGGCCTCTCCTGCCGGGATGGAAAGCCGCGGGCCGAAGCGCACGTTGGCCGCGGAGAGATAGAGGGCGTTCTTGAGCTGAAAGGCCGTCATTCTCGGATGCGCCGAGAGGAGACGCGCGCACAGCCCGCTGATGTACGGGGTCGCGAAACTGTTCCCGGTGGTGCGTATCGAGGTGCCGCCCAGCCAGGGAACCGTCACGTTCTGGCCGGGAGCGAAGAACTCCACCGGCGGATCGGGGTTGTAGAGGTGCATGTCCGGACTCTCTTCCTGGTGGCTGCCCACGGAGATCACCGACGCGAACCGCCACGGATAGCTCTCCACCGGCGAGTTGTGCGCCGAGGCGACGACGACCGTGCGGTTGAAGTAGGCGTGGTCGGCCAATGCGTGCAGTTCCTCGGCGAACCGGGCGCGGGTGGTGGACAGCGACAGGTTCACCACGTCGAAGCCCTGCTCGACCGCCCACCGCAGTCCGGCGAGCAGTACGTCCCCGGTGCCCGAGAACCGCTCGCCCAGCACCCGGACGCTGTGCAGTTCGCACTCCGGCGCGGTCCGGCGGATGATGCCCGCGCACGCGGTGCCGTGTCCGCACGAGTCCCCGGTGCCGGTCGCCCTGACCTCCGTCTCGCCCGTCTCCGGGTCCTTGACGACCACCCAGGACCCGTCGACCGGACCCACCCCCGGATGATCGCGCTCGACCCCCGAGTCCACCACGCAGACCCGTACCCCCCGCCCCGTGCCCGGTACGGCCGCGCCGTCGCCCGGTCCGGGACCGGCGTCCGCGAGGACCGCCACATCGTCCGGGCCGCGCCCGCGCAGACTCCACGTCAGCCCCGGCCCCGGTGTCGTGTCCGTGGTAGCCATCCGTCAGCTCATCTCCGTCGTGGCCGCCGCCGGTCCGGCGACGAGCCGGGCGGCCCACCGCTCACCCGGCAGATGTCCCTTCTCCGCGAACCGGTCCCGCGCCTCCCGCGCCGCAGCCGTCGCACCCGCCTGATCGCCCAGCAGCGCCAGCGTCCGCGCCCGGTCCAGCGACGCGGTGGCCCGCACCAGCGGGGAGTCGGTCAGCAGGGAGTCCCGTACGGCCCGGTCCGCGTGCCGCAGCGCCGCGGCCGCGTCACCGGCCCCCGCCGCCAGCCGGGCACGCAGCCCCGCCAGGTCCACCCGGTCCGCGTGCGGCAGCGACTCGGGCGCCCCGGCCGCTTCGAGCCACGGACCGGCACCCTCCGGCCGGCCCTCGTCGAGCAGCAGCCGGGCCGCCTCCAGCCCGATGGCCGGACGCATGGACCGGGCGCCCGAGCGCGCGGCAGCCCGGTCGGCCCGCACGAGCAGGTCCAGCGCCGGTCCGGTGCGCCCGAGCAGCGTCTCGACCGTCGCCCGGAACACCGGCAGGAAGACCCCCGCCTCCGCGTACCCCAGCTCCTCGGCGAGCCGTTCCGCCTCGGCCAGGCACTCCGCGGCCCGGTCCGCCCGGCCGTTGAGCGCGTAGAGCACGGCCAGCGGACAGTTCAGCGTGGTCCGTACGGCCGGTCGCCCGGCGCCGTGCGCGGCGAGGAGGTCCCGGCAGCGGGCCACCGCGACCGGCACCGGTTCCGGGCCGCGCCACAGCGAGATCCCGATGGCTCCGAGCGCCGCCGCGCGCTCCGGCTCCGCCTCGGCCCGCACCGCGTGGTCCAGGGCCAGCGTCAGGTCCCGGTCCGCCTCCTCGTGCCGCCCGGCCAGCTGCAACTGCTGGGCGAGCCGCAGCCGGGCCCGTGCCTGGCCGACGGAGTCCCCGGCGGACTCGAACAGCGGCAGCACCGAGCGGGCCGTGGCCGACACGTTCACCGCGGCCGGGTCGAGCACGGCCAGCGCGAGCCGGGCGTGCGCGGCCTCCACCGGGGCGGTCCCGATGGCCAGGACCTGCCGCAGCAGGCGCTCCCCCTCCTCCGGACGGCCGAGCGCCAGCCGCACCTCACCGAGCCGGCGCAGCGCGGGCGCCGCGGCCGGGTCGCCGTGCGGGTGCAGGTCCACGGCCCGTTCCAACAGGCCCTGCGCCCAGTGCAGATCGGAACGGGCCAGGGCCTGCGCCCCGGCGGCGGCGAGCGCGGCGGCGGCCCGGCCCCGCAGGGCGGCGGCCCGGTCGTCGGCGAGGCCGAGTTCGGCGCGGTACCGGTAGGCCCGCTCCAGATGCCCGCCCACCGCCGCCTCGCCCGCCGCCGTCACACTGGGCAGCTCCGACGCCCAGGCGTGCCGGTCGGCCTTGGACCGCTTGGACAGCGAGGCGTACGCGACCTCCTGGACCAGACCGCTGCTGAACCGGTGCCGCCCCGCGCCCGGATCGCCACCGGGCGTGGTCTCGACCAGCCGGCGGCGGCGCAGCCGGGCCAGCGCCCGCACCACCCGGCCGCGGTCGTCGTCGTCCGGCGCGTTCTCCGGCGCCGCCGGGGCGGCGGGGGCGGGCCGGGCCGGGTCCTCCGTCTCGCGCACCGCCCGCGTCAGCCGGACGAGTTCCGGAGCGGTGAAGTCCCGGCCGACGACGGCGGCCAGATCAAGGGTGCTGCGTTCGGTGCGCTCCAGTGCGCCGATCCGGGCGCCGAGCAGCGCCTGGAGGGTCGGCGGCACCGCCGCGCCCTCCTCGGTCCCCGCGCCGGCCGGGCCGGGACCGGCCGGTACCAGGAGCTGTTCCAGGTAGAGCGGGTTGCCCTCGGCACGGTCGTACAGGTCGCCGTCGGTCCGGGCGGTCCGCGTGCCGGGTCCGGCCAGCTCGCGGGCCAGCAGGTCCGCCTCGGCGCGCGGCAGCCCGGTCAGCGGCAGGATCTGCGGGGGGCGGGCGGCCGGGTCCGCGGCGGACGAGGGCCCGTCGGGGCGGCCCGGACACACGATGAGCACCCCCGCCCGGCCGATTGGTCCGGCCAGCCGGTTCACCGTCCGCACCAGCAGCGGTTCGGCCCAGTGCCAGTCGTCGAGGACCAGCAGCGCCGGGGGGCGCCCCGCGGTCCGGGCCAGCACGGTGATCAGCGCGGCGCACATGTCCTCGAACGGGGCGTTGGGCGTGCCGTCGTGCAGCAGCCCGTCACGCAGCAGCGCCCGCGCGTCCGCCACCGAGGCCCCGGCCCGCCCGGACGCCGCGTCGAGGGCCTCCCGCGCCGCCGGGGCGTCCAGTACGTCCCGTACCGCGTCGGCCAGCGGCGTCAGGGTGCCGTGGTCGCCGTAGCTGCGGCAGCGTCCGGTGCCGACGACCGGGCCGCCCCGCCCGGCGAGCCCGGCCAGCCACTCACGCGCCAGCCGGGTCTTGCCGACCCCGGCGTCGCCGACCAGGCGCACCAGCCCCGGACCCGCCCCGCGCACCGTCCGGTCCAGCGCCTCGTCCAGCACCGCCTTCTCCGCGGCGCGGCCGATGAACGGCACGTCGAAGCGGCGCAGCAGCTCCGGGTCGTCGGCGCCGAGCGCGATCAGCCGGTAGGCGTGCACGCTGTCGCTCTTGCCCTTCAGCCGCAGCGGGCCGGTCCCCTCCACGACGACGGTCGGCCCGGCGGCCTCCACCGTCTGCGGGCCGATCAGGATCTCGTCGGGCGCCGCGTTCTGCTCCAGCCGGGCCGCCACGTTCACGGTCTCGCCCGAGACCAGCGCCTGCCTGGTGCTGGCATCGGAACTCGCCACGACCTGACCGGTGTTGACGCCGATGCGGATGCTGAGCCGGATACCGAGGGTGGTTTCGAGCTCGGCGTTCAGCTCGGCCAGCGCCTCGCGCATGCCGAGCGCCGCCGAGAGCGCCCGCCGGGCGTCGTCCTCCCGCATCACCGGCACCCCGAACACCGCCATCACGGCATCACCGATGAACTTCTCCGGGGTGCCGCCGCGGGCCTCGATCTGCTCGCTCATGGCCGCGAAATAGCGCAGCGTCACGGTGCGCAGGGTCTCCGGGTCCAGCACTCCGGACAGTGCGGTGGAGCCCACCAGATCGCAGAAGACCGCGGTGACCAGCTTGCGTTCGTCCTCCGGCGCCGCCGCGACGGGCGCCGGGCAAGGGGTGCCGCAGGCCGGACAGAAGCGTGCGGCGGTGGGCAGTTCGTGCCGGCACGAGGTGCAGTTCATCAGCGCTTCCTCTCTGCTTGGTCCGGCCGGAGCGGCGGGCCGGGTCACGGGGGAGCCGGCCCGCCGCGCGGCGAGGTTCGCGCGGGCGGGCCTTCGCGGGCACGGCCCTCAGAACAGGGCGCCGCCCGCGATCTCGCCGTGTGCCTGCACCTCGGGTCCGACGTCGTCCAGCCGGCTCTTGATGTCGAGCAGCAGCGTCAGTTCCTCGGGTGCGAGATCGGTGAGGACCCGCCGCTGTTCATCGGTGAGCAGATCGACGGCGAACCCGGCGCCGTACAGCACGGCGAGCCGGTCCGGTGGTTCGTTCATACCTGGCCTCCTGTCGGGACGGACCGCCCCGCTCCCCGCACCGGCGGCGCCGGTCCGGTGCGCCCGAGCCGGACGAACAACTGGGTGAGCGCGTCCGTGGTGTGCAGGGCGCTGACGGCGATGGCCGCCTCGTGTCCCCGCGAGAGCGGCAACCGGTCGAGCAGTGCGTACAGTTCGCCGGCATGGCCGTCGTCGAGCCGCGCGTGTTCGTGCACGGTGCGGAAGGCCGGGGCGGGCAGCCCGGTCAGCCGGGCCAGCCGGGGGGCCAGTCCGGAGGCCGGGGCGTGCCCCTCCAGGACGGCGATGTAGCCGAGCAGCGCCACCGGGTGGTGGTGCTCGATCCAGTAGTACTGGGCGCCCGCCAGGGAGGCGACGAGCGGAGGCGGCACCGGGTCCAGCGCGGCCCGCGGGCCGCTGCCCGCCGCGGTCAGGTCATCGAGCAGCCAGGAGTCGTGTTCCGCCTCCTCCCGGATGTGTTCGTGCAGGTACGCGGCCAGCGGCGCGCCCAGCGGGTCGCCGTGACGCGCCATCAACGTGGCTCGTTCTGCGGCCCGTTCCATCAGCGGTACGGAGGCGCGGATCACCGTGTGCATCGCGCACAGGTACGCCCGGTAGCGGGGCAGCAGCCCCTCGGCCCGCCACAGCACGGCCGCCGAGGCGCGCAACGCCGGTTCGGCGAAGGCGAGTTTGACCCGCAGCCGCTCGGAGGCCGGCAGCCCGCACTCGCGCGGCTCGGCGCCGGCCGCGACCGCGCCCCCGGCCGGCCCCGGAGTCTGTCCGGCGGCGGTCACGGTCCCGTGCCTTCCGGTACCGGATGCGGGCCGCGCGCATGGCCCGGCGTCGCCACCAGGTCCGCGTACGGGGCGCATCCGTGGCGTCGTACCAGGGCCACCGGCCCGTCCTCGTGCTGGCGCCGGGCCGAGGTCAGGTCGAGCAGCGCGCCCGCGGCGCCGGCCGCCACCGCGTCGGCCGCCGCCACCACCTCCGGCCGGTCGCTCAGCGCGCGGCAGTCCCCGCAGTAGGAGCCGGCCGGTGTCGCCGGTGACCAGCGCGACCGCAGGTGGGCCGGGCCCACCGTGCGCACGAGCCGCAGCAGCGGTGAGCGGAGCGTACGCGCCTGCACGGCGGCCCAGCCGTCCTCGGCGACGTGGCCGAGCCGCAGATGGGGCGGGGCGGGGCGGCGGTCCACCGTGTCCTGGTTGCAGCAGGCCAGGACCGTGCCGTCGAAGGCGACCACCGGCCAGGCGGCCATGGCGCACGGCAGCGCGCCCTCGCCGTCCGGCGCGGTACGGGCGGGGCGGGCCCAGGAAGCGGCCCGGCCGAACGGCCGTACCTCGTTGACCAGAGCAGGCACCGTGCCGCCGAACGTCCGGTGGATGTCCGCGGTGACATCCGCGAGATAGCTGTCGTCGGGCCCGGTCCCGGTGAGGTGGAAGCTGACCGCCACCCCCAGCTCGCGGATCTCCCGCACGGCCCGGAACACCCCGGCGCGCGGCACCTCCCGCTCGTGCGGCAGGTCGAGGCTGGCGGAGAAGTGGTCGAGCGTGCCCACCGCCCGCCGTATCGCGGGCGGAAGCGGGCCCGAGCGGGCGAAGAACATGCCGCTGAGCAGCGCGGTGCGGGTGCCGGACTCCCGCGCGGAGCGGGCGAGCGAGGCCACCAGGAGCGGTCGCAGCAGGGGTTCGCCACCGGTCAGCATCATCACCTCGGGCCGGTCGTCCGCGGTGAACGAGGAGACGAACCGCTGGAGGTCGTCCGCCTCCGGCTCCTCCCGCACCTCCGGCGCGGAGCCGGTGGAACAGTGGGCGCAGCGCAGCGGGCAGCGCCGGGTCAGAGTGATCAGCACTCCGGCGGCCGGAACCGGCCGCAGTCCGATGAGTTCGGCGAGCTCCATTCGGCCGTCTCCTCCGGGCGTAGTGGGGTGCGGCGCGCGGCCGCGATGCGCGAACACAGCGTCCGTCCGCCCGGTTCGGCACCGGTCCGCGACCGGTTCACCACCGGTATGGCCGCAGGCCGGGCGGTGCGCGGCGGACCCGCGGCGGGCCGCCCGGCCGCCCGGCCGGCCGTGTCGACCCCCGCTGAACTGCCGTGATACCGGGGCCATACCGGCGTCGAGCCGTTTGCCAGGCCCGGCCTCCTAACTTTCTGGTCAGCGGAAGGCAACCGCCGGCCGCGACCGGAAGGACCGGGCTCACCCCCGGACCGGCCGGAGATGACCCAGACAGACGAGTGGACGGAGACCACCATGTCCGAGAACACGAAGCCCGCCGCCGACGACAACAACGAGACCCCCGAGGTCGAGGCGCACTCCGTGCTGGACCTCCAGGAGACCGCCGGTGTGCACGAGCGCTCGCTGGACGGCAACTGCGTCAGCACCGTCAGCCTCGTCCTGTCGGAGCAGTAAGGACTGACGACCGGGCCGCGGCGCCACCCGGGAAGGACCCCTTCCCCGTGGCGCCCGGCCGGCCGAAACGGGGCGGCTCCGTGACCACGGGGACCGCCCCGCCTCGATTTCCCGGGCCGCTGTCCGGGCCCTGTCCCCGCTCACCGACCGGGAGCCGACGATGGCCACCTCCCTTCGAACCAACCGGGACTTCCGACTGCTCTGGATGAGCGGCCTGTTCGCCGTCCTCGGTACCCAGATGACCGCACTGGCACTGCCGCTGCTCGTACTGCGCGAGACCGGATCGGCCGTACAGGCCGGAGCGATCGGCACGGTGTCCGTCGCCGCGGTCCTGATCACCATGCTGCCCGGCGGGGTGATGGCCGACCGGGTGGAGCGCCGCAGGCTGATGCGCCTGTGCGACGTGGGCAGCCTCTGTGTCGTCAGCGCCCTGGTCGTGGCCGTGTGGACCGGACACGTCCCGCTGATCCTGGTGCTGCTCGTCGCGGGCGCGGGCGCCGTCATCGGCAGTTTCTACGGGCCCGCCGTCTTCGGGCTGATGCGCAGCGTCGTGCCCGCCGACGAGATGGGGACCGCGACCGCCCGTCTCCAGGCCCGCACGGCCACCGCCCGGCTCGTGGGGCCGCTCGTCGGGGGCGGGCTGTTCAGCCTGCACCCCGTGCTGCCGTTCCTCGCCGAGGCGGTCGGACTGCTGCTGTCCACGTGCTGCGTGGCCCTGGTACGGACCCGCTCCAGGGCGGAGGCCAGGGCCGGTTCCGTGTTCAGCCGGGCCGAGCTGACCGCCGGTGTGTCCTTCCTGTGGAAGCTGCCCTATCTGCGGACCGTGCTCCTCGTCTTCGGGCTCGGCATGAACTTCGCCTTCGGCGCCCTGACCTTCACCGCGCTGACCGTCTTCTCCAGCGGCGGGAGGTCCGGCCTCGGCGGCGGCACCGTCATCTCCTTCATCTCGGTCGGGGCCCTCGCCGGCGCGCTCCTCGCCCCCCGGCTGCGCCCCGAACGCCGGACCTGGGCGCTCACCGCCGCCACCTGCTGGTTCTGCGTGGGCACCGCCCTCGCGCTGGCCTGGATCCGGGTCCCGTTGTTCGCCGGGCTGCTCTGTGCCGCCTGCATGTGCCTGTCCACGGTCGCCAGCATCGGCTTCCTGTCCACGCTGCTGACCGTCACCCCGGGCGACCGGGTCGGCCGGGTGCAGAGCGCCGCCGGGTTCCTCTCCTCGCTGGTCCAGCCGTTCGGGCCGCTGGCCGGGGGCGCGCTCCTGACCGCCTTCGGCAGCCGCACCGCCTTCGGGGCCATCGCCGCGGTCCTCGCCGTGTCCGCCGCCGTCGTCACGTTCGCCCCGTCCGCCCGGCCCGCCCCGCCCCCGGGCGAGCCCGCCGCGGACGAGCCACTCGCGGACCGTACCGGGGCCGGCAGCCCCCGCCCCTGATCACGAGCCCCAGGAGGTATGCCGTGCCCGGCATCCAGGAGACCCAGCTGTACTGCATCGCCGACCGCCGCTACTACGAGACCCCGGCCCGGCTGCCCGACGAGGACACCCGCTACCCGCTCGACCGCGCCGAACCGCCCGAGGGCTGGCGGCGCGGCAGGGGCGGGCTGTGGACCGCGCTGCACCCCGACTCCGCCGAACTCCCCGAACAAGGCTGGAAGATCCACATCTCCACCGTGGCGGCGGACGCCGAGCGCACCCTCGCCGACACCGCCCGGATCTGCCTGGAGCAGGGGGTGCCGTTCAAGTTCCTGCGCAGCGAGCGCGCCCTGCGGCTGATGTCGGCCAAGTACATGAACCGGTCCGGCGCGGGGAAGTTCCTCACCCTCTACCCCGCCGACGAGCCCGCGTTCCTGCGGCTGCTCGACGCCCTGACGCAGGCCCTGGACGGGCGCAGCGGACCGTACATCCTCAGCGATCTGCGGATCGGGAACTCTCCCGTCCACGTCCGCTACGGCGCGTTCGTCGAACTCTGGTGCCAGGACGCCGAAGGGGCCAGGGTCCGCGCGATGCGCCACCCGTCCGGTGAACTCGTCCCCGACACCAGGGGCGTGGTCTTCCGGATACCGGAGTGGGTGACCGTCCCCGAACAGCTGCGCCCCCATCTCGCCGCCCGCGCCGCCGCCCGCGACGACGGCTTCCCCTACGTCGTCACCAAGGCGCTCCAGTTCTCCAACGCGGGCGGCATCTACCTCGCCGAGCACCGCACCACGGGGCAGCGCGTGGTGCTGCGCGAGGCCCGGCCGCACTGCGGTCTCGACCCCGCCGGGCACGACGCCGTCACCCGGCTGCACCGGGAGCACCGGGCCCTGACCCGGCTCGCCGGACTCGACTGCGTGCCCGAGGTGTACGGCGTCCGCACGGTCTGGGAACACCACTTCCTGGTCGAGGAGTACATCGAGGGCACCACCCTGTTCGACGAGATCGTCGACCGCTTCGTGCTGGTGCGCGGCGAACGCACGCCGGCCGAACTCGACGCCTACTCCCGGTGGGCCGAGTCCGTCACGGCCGGCCTCGGCCGCGCCCTCGACCGGATCCACGCCCGTGGGCTGCGGTTCGCGGACGTGCACCCCGCCAACGTCATCCTGCGCCCGGACGGCCGGGTGGCCCTGATCGACTTCGAGTACGCCACCGACCTCGACGACGAGGACACCCCGCAGGCGGGCGCACCCGGCCTCCAGGCGCCGCTCGGCACCGGGGGAGCCGAGGCGGACGACTACGCGCTCTGGGCGATCTGGCTGCACATCCTGATGCCGCTGATGGAGGTGTCCGAGCACGACCGGGGCAAGGCCCTCACCACCGAACGCTGGGCCCGCGCCCGCTACCGGCTGGGCCCCGACGCGGGACCGCCCCGGCCGGCCGCCCTCTCCCGAGGGCTCCCGGCGGACAGCGGCGAGCCGACGGTGGACAGGCTGCTGCGGGGCCCCGTGCCCGACTGGTCCGGCATCCGGGAGCGGCTCCTGGCCGGTATCCACGCCGACGCCACCCCGGACCGCACCGACCGGCTCTTCCCCGGCGACCTGGCCGGCTTCGCCACCGGCGGCATCTGCGCCGCGCACGGCGCCGCCGGCGTGCTGTACGCCCTGCACCGCGTCGGTGCCCCGGTCCCCGCCGAGTACGTCGACTGGCTGGCCCGGACCGCCCTGCGCCGCGACCCGGACGCCCCCGGCGGGCTGTTCGACGGACTGCCGGGCGTCGCACTGGTGCTGGCCGGGCTCGGCCGCCGCGAGGAGGCCCGGGAACTGCTCGACCGGGCCCTCCGGGCAGCCGCCCCCGCATCGGCCGACCTGCTCACGGGCAGCGCGGGAACGGCGCTGGCGGCCCTCCGGCTCGCCACGGACGGCGACGGACCGCCCGACCGGGAACTGCTCGACCGGGCCGTGCGGACCGCCTGGGAACTCGACGCGCTCGTCCGGGGCGAGGCCACCGGCGGCCCGCCCGCCCCGCCCTCGGCGGGACTGCTCCGCGGCTTCGCCGGGGCCGCGCTGCTCCAGCTCGAACTGCACGCGCACACCGGTGAGGAGTGGCTGCTCGACGCCGCCGGCGCGACGCTCGCCCGCGAGGCCGAGCACTGCGTGACCATGGAGGGCGGCAGCGTGCAGGTCAAGGACGGCCGGCGCCACCTGCTCTACCTGGACCAGGGCAGCGGCGGCGTCGCCCTGGTGGCCCAGCGCTACCTGGCCCACCGGGAGGCCCCCGCGCTCGCCGCGCTGCTGCCCGGCGTCCGGCAGGGCTGCGTCCTGGAGTTCATCCGCGAACCGGGGCTCTTCACCGGCCGGTCCGGACTGGTGGCCACCGCCCACCAGCTGTCCGGCGGCCGGCCGGACCCCGAGGTGCTGGACTCCGTGCGCAACCTCTCCTGGCACCTGGTCGCCGAAGGGGACCGGCTGCTGGTGCCGGGGGCGCGGCTGCGCCGCTTCTCCGCCGATCTCGCGACCGGCGCGGCGGGAGTGCTGCTCGCCCTGCACACGCTGTCGGCCGCGCCGGAAGAACGGCCGGACCTGCTGGACGTGCTCACCCTGGGGTGACTTGGAGGGGCCGGTGTGGAGCTGTCCCGCTCCTTCCTCCACGTGACAACTCCACACCGGCCCTACGGGCACGGCGACACCACGTGAATGCGGCACTTCCGGACCCCGGAAGTGCCGCATTCACGTGCGCGGGTACGGCGGCTACGCGCTCGTCGCGCCGATCACCGTCGCCACGCCCGCCGGCAGCGCCGTGCGGTGAGCCCCCGTCCCGTCGACGGCCGCCGCCGGGAGAGCCATCAGCTCGCGGACGTACAGGCCCACCAGGCGGGGCAGTTCGTACAGCACGGAGTGCGCGGTGACCTCACCGCTGGGGGAGGTCACCGCCCCCGCGTCGATCAGCGACTCCACCGTCCGCAGCGCCTGCCGCTCGTCACAGCCGAGCGCCGCCGTCGCCTCCGGCAGGGTGAACAGCCCCTCGTGGACCGAGGAGGCCAGCCGGGTCAGCGCCAGCCCGCTCCCCGCGGAGAGGTCCTGCCAGCCCGACATCAGCCGGGCGCGCACCGAGATATCACCCGCCACCAGCTCGTCCAGTGCCCCCGCCGGATCGGCCAGCCGTTCCGCGTACTCGGCCAGCGGCAGATGGCGCAGCACCGCCAGCCGCATCCCGCTCACCCGTACCGCCAGCGGAAGGAGTCCGCAGGCGTCGGCGATCCGCAGGGCGGCGGCCCGGTCCAGACCCACCCGCCCCGCGCCGATCAGCCGCCCCAGCAGCTCCAGCGCCTCGGCCGGGGCCAGCGGCGGCAGCGCGATCCGGTGCACGGGCGACAGCCCGGCCAGCTGTTTCCGCGCGGTCAGTACGAAGGAGCTGCCGCCGGTGCCCGGCAGCAGGGCCCGCACCGCCGCCTCGTCCGGTACGTCGTCGAGCACGACCAGCGAGCGGTGCCCGGCCAGCCAGTGCCGCCAGTGCTCCGCGTCCGCCATCGGCTCCGCCCCCTGCGGGCCGCCGGTCAGCCGGGCCAGCTCGCCGACGACCGCCGGGGCGGGGCGCACCGCACCCTGTTCGTCGCGGACCCGGATGTGGATCCGGCCGTCCGGGTACCGGTCCGCCAGCAGATGGGCCGCCTGTACCGCCAGGGCCGTCTTCCCGGTTCCGGCGGCCCCGGTGACCGCCACCACCCGGCCGTCCGCCCCGCTCAGGACATCGAGGAGCTCCCGCAGCTGTTCGCCCCGGCCGGTGAAGTCGGGGACGGCCGCGGGCAGCACCGCCCGCAGCGCGGGTGTCCGCTGCGCGGTCCCGGCCGCGCGGGGGCGTTCCCCGTTGTCCCGGCCGGTCAGCATCGCGCGCTGCCTGGCGACGATGGCCGCCCCGGGCTCCAGTCCCAACTCCCGTGCCAGCAGCTGACGGTAGTCGTCGTACACCGCCAGCGCCTCGGCCCGGCGGCCGGTCCGGTGCAGCGCGTCCATCCACGCGGCCCGGACGCGCTCGCGCAGCGGATGCCGTTCGGCCAGGTCCCGCAGCCCGTCCACCACCGCGGACGCCCGGCCCAGCGAGATCTCCGTCTCGGCCCAGTCCTCGTGCACCGTCAGACACCGGGCCTCCAGCCGCTCCGCCTCGGCGGCCACCTCGGGCGAGTCGCGCAGATCGTGCAGCGGCGGCCCCTGGCACAGGTCCAGCGCCCTGCGCAGCAGACCGGCGGCGGCGCGCGGATCACCGTCGTCGGCGGCCCGCCGGCCCGCCGCAGCCAGGGACCGGAAGCGCAGGGTGTCCAGCTCGGCCGGGCCGATCCGCAGCAGGTAGCCGCCGCAGGAGTGCACCAGCCGTTCCTGGCCGCCGTCCGGCCCGTCGGGGCACCGGGTGCCGAGCAGCGTCCGGGCCGAACTGACGTACACCTGGAGGTTCTTGCGCGCCGTCCTGGGCGGCGCGTCCGGCCACAGCGCGTCGGTGAGGACGTCCACCGGCACCGGTGTGTTGGGGCGGCTGAGCAGCATGGCCAGGACCAGCCGCTGTTTGCGCGGCCCGAGTGGCAGCGGCCGCCCGTCGGCCCATCCGGAGAGCGGGCCGAGCAGCGAGAGGCTCAGCGCACCGGGCGAAGGCGTGCGAGTGGGGGATCGGGTCATGGGCGAGCCTCCGAAGAACCGGGGGACGGGGGTGGCGGTCTGCCGGTCGCACCCTTGGATCGTCCGCCGTGGACGGCGCCCCCGCATCGGTGCCGGGCCCGCATGTTCCGTCCCACGACCCGACCAAATCCGCCCCGCACCCCCATGTTGGGCACCCCGGCCCCGTACCCCGCCCGTACCCCGCCCGCAGGGTGAGGCCGTCGCCGGTCAGTCGGTCTCCACCGCGTACTCGGCGGCGAAGTCGCATAACGCCGACCGGTCCTGACGGCCCGTCTTGCTGAGCAGACTCGCCATGTGCTTCTCGACGGTGCGCGGCGAGATGGAGAGCCGCCGGGCGATCTGCTGGTTGCCGGGACGCTCCGGCAGCAGGACGAAGACCTCGTACTCGCGCGGCGTCACGCCGGTCGTCCGCAGCGGGGCCGGGATACGGTCCCAGCCGCCCCGGTGCTGTCCGACGCTGGCCCCCGCCTGCCGCAGCGCTGCCCGGCACGCGGCGGCGACCGGCTGGATGCCCGCCCCGTAGAAGTACTCCTCCGACGCCCGCAGCCAGTTCACCGGCTCGCCCCAGCCCTCGGCGAGCGCCGCCCCCGCGGTCAGCCGCAGCCCCAGGTGGCGGGCGAGCGGGAAGGCGGCGGCGTCGGCGAACGCGGAGCCGACCGACCGGGCGGCCGCCGCCGAATCGCCCTCCCGGCCCTGCAGGACGGCATCGGCCAGCCGCAGGAACAACTGGTTCCAGGCCAGGTCGGCGCCGGGGCTCTCCAGCGCGGCGGAGAGCTCCTCCCGGCCGTCCTGCCCGTCGAGGACCCGCAGCAGCGGGCGCAGACCGTAGCGCCCGCTCAGATAGAAGAAACTGGGGTGCTCGCGCTCCCAGGCCAGCGAGCCGTCCAGATCGGCCAGCGCACGCCCGCGGTCCTCCTCCAGCAGCGCCGCGAAGGCGCGGCACAGGCCCAGTTGCAGCGGCACGAGCAAGGACTCCTCGCCGCCCGCCCGGCGGAACCGGACCAGGGCCCGGTCGAGCTCCCGTCTTCGCCCCCGGTGCGCCGCGAGGGCCGCCGAGGCCAGCAGCAGATACCGGTGCGCCCCCAGATTGCGGACCCGTGCGCTGGCGGCCACCGACCGCTCGATGATCTCGTGCGCCCCGTCCCAGGCGCCGCGCATCACCGCGTTCATGGCGAGCAGCCCGTCCACGGTCTGCGTCGGCACCAGCGCGCCCAGCGAGAGCGCGGCGGTCCTGGCCGTCTCCAGCCGGGCGGGGTCACCGGTCCGCATGAACGTGTTGGCCCCGAGCCGGACCAGCGCCTCCACCCGCCACACGGGCAGGTCGTGCTGTTCGGACACGGCGAGCATCCGCTCCAGACAGGCGTCCGCCTCGTCGAAGCCGCGCTCCCGCGACAGCAGGGCCAGTAACTGCCAGGCCTGGCAGGCGACCACGGGGAGGTGGTGCTCCTCGGCGACGGCGGCCGCCCGTCGTGCCGCGTCCTGCGCGGACCGCTGCTGAACGCGCGGGACCTGGCCGGGCAGCAGCGCCAGATGGCCGTCCACCACGTCGAGCGCGGCCTCCTGCTCCGGGCGGACGGCCGTGCCGAGCAGGCTCCGCGCGGTCCGGATCTGCTCGGCCGCCTCGTCCGCGCGCTCCGCCATCACCGCCGCCCAGGCGATCCGGACATGGGTCTCGCCGCGCTGTTCGGCGGCCTCGGACCGGGGCGGTACCGGGGGCAGTTCCGCGGTCAGCGCCAGGGCCGTGTCGAGTTCGCCGGCCTCGGCCCGAGCGACGGCGAGCGCCTCGGTGAGGCCCCTCAGGTCGCTCGCGTGGGCGAGCGAGCGGGCCCGTTCCAACAGGATGACGGCAGAGCCGGACGCGCCCGCGGTCAGCATCCGCCGGCCGACCGCGGCGAACTGCCGGGCGGCGCCGTGCCTGTCGCCCCCGGCCAGCTGGAGGGTCGCCATCAACTGGAGCTGCTCGTCTCCCAGTTCGTCGGTCACCGCGGCCAGCGAGGCAGCCGCCCGGCGGGCGGTCGCGGCCCGTTCCGCCGGGGCCAGCGAGGCCACCAGCGCCTCGGCGGTCAGCGCGTGCCGGAAGGTGTACCGGTCGGGGTTGGCGCCGTCGGGGGCGATGATGCTCGCCTCGACGGCGGAGCGCAGATGGCTGAAGAGTGTGCGGTCGTCGAACCCGGTGACGGTCTGCAGCACGGTGACCGAGAACTGACTGCCCAGCGTGGCCGCGCACAGGAGCAACTCGCGTACCGGTTCGTCGAACCGGTCCAGCCGCCGTGACCAGCTGCGTACGACCCCGGTGGGCACCGCCGCGTCCGGATTCCCGTACGCCTGCCAGCGGTCGCCGGTGCGCCGCAGCTGACCGGAGTCGAGCAGGTCGGCCAGGAGTACCTCGATCAGGTACGGATTGCCGCCCGCCCGGTCGACCAGCCGCTCGTGGGTGGCCTGCGGCACCTCGTCCGGCGTGGCCTCCAGACACGACGCGGTCATCCCCCGCACCTCCGTGTCGCTGAGCGGTGCCAGCTCACGCACGGTGGCGACCTGCCGCCGCTCCGCGGAGCGCACCAGGTCCAGGGCGACGCCGGGTTCCGGCCGCAGTGTGCCCAGCAGCAGCACCGGCAGGTCCGCCACGTTGTCGATGACGTACTCCACCACCGCGATCGTCTCGGTGTCCGAGTCGTGCAGGTCCTCCAGCAGGATCACGCAGCCGTGCTCCTGCCCGAGCACCGACAGCAGCCGCAGCAGCGCCTCCGCCAGTTCGACGACGGTCTCCGGGTAGCCGGGCGTCGGCCCCTGGCGCCACTCCGGCACGAGCCGGGCCAGCGCCGGGCGGTACGGGTCCAGCTCCGGGTCGGTGGGTGTGCCGGCCGCCCGGAACCGTGACGACAGCGCCTCGACCAGTGGCCGGAACGGTACGACGAGGCCGGTCGAGGTGGCTCTGCCGCGCAGCACCGGCATGCCCCGCTCGTACGCCCGGTACGCGCACTCCCCGGCCAGCCGGGACTTGCCGATGCCGGCGTCCCCGACGAAGAAGATCGCACGCCCCGAACGCCGCGACGCGGTGTCCAGGGCGCTGCTCAGCAGACCGGTCTCGGCGGCTCGCCCGATCATCACCGACGAAGTGGCACGCATGGGCGCAGGTTACTTGAGCGGAACCCCGCCGGGTAGTGCGCCAAATGACCTGAACCGAAACCGACTTGGCTCAGAACGGTGCGGTCATCGTGGTGAACGGCAGATCCAGCGTGTATCCGGTGTTCCCGTCCGCGGCGCTGAGGATTCTGCTGCGCAGCCCGAGTCTGCCGACCGCGCCCAGGGCGATCTGTCCGGCGGGGTGTTCGGTGGCGGAGTCGTCCGTGAATTCGGTGGTCAGGAAGGCCGAAGCGTCGTTGCTCTGCATGGTTTCTGCCTCTTCTCGTGGGAGGTGATCGGTGCGGTGTGCCTGGTGGTGTGCCGAGCGGTGGTACGTCAGTGGTGCGGGAGAATCGGGAGGTGCCTTCGGTGCGGGTGAATCAGGGGGTGCGGCCGGTCAGGCGAGCAGCAGCAGTGACGGCACCCGGTCGGGGAAGCCGGCCCGCAGCAGCCCGTGCCCGATCCCGGCGAGTCCGGTCAGCAGCCCCGGATGGGGGACCAGGCCCGGTGTCCCGCAGCGCGGTCCGGCCCGGTCCGCCGCCGCGAGCAGGGCCCCCGCGCGCTCCACCCACCGGGTGCGGGTGCCCAACGGCTCGGCCCGGCCGAGCAGTTCGAGGACTCCGAGCTCCCCGTGGCACAGGCTGTCGTCGAGCGGCGGCTCGGCCCGTGCGATGTCCGCCACCGCCTCGCGTGCCCAGGCGGACAGCAGCGGATCGGCGCGGGCGGCCGCGCTGTCCAGCACGGCCAGGGCCACGCCCGTCCGGCCCCGGCACCAGGAGACCCCGGCGTCCACGGTGCCGGTCGCGGACCGCAGTGCCGCGAGCCCCGGGGCCCGGTACGGCTCGCCGCCGCCCGCCTCCGCGAAGCGCAGCAGGGCCCAGCCGATCCCGGCGGCCCCGTCGGCGAATCCCGCGGTGTCCGGCAGCGGTGCCCCGCGCAGCAGCCCGGCGCAGTGCTCCGCCCGCCGCCACACATCGGCCCGTCCGGTGGCCCGGTACCCGGCGAGCAGGCTGACCAGCCCGCCGGCCGTGCCCCCGCGCACCCCGTGCTCGCTCTCCGCGACGGCCGCCGCACCCGTCAACCGCAGGGCCGGCACCACCAGTTCGCGCAGGCGCCGGTCGTCGAGCGTCTCGGCGACCCGGATCAGCGCGTAGGCGATCCCGCCGAGCCCGGCGAACGCGCCGGAGCCCACGGGCCCCAGGTCGTCCGGACGCGAGTGCAGCACCTCCAGCAGTCCGGCCAGCGGAGCCAGCGCGTCCCGGGCGGCCGTGGCGTAGCGGTCGGCGCCGGTCAGCGAGGCGAGCTGGGCCAGGAACTGCGCCGTACCGGTGTAGCCGCTCGCCAGGTCGGCGGCCATCGGCCCCAGCCGCCAGTAGCGCTCCCCGAGCAGCTCCAGGCCGATCCAGTTCAGCCGGGTGGGTCCGGAGTACGCCTGGGACACCAGCTCGTCCCCGACCGACCGGGCCGCCGCCAGCAGTTGTTCCGGCTCGGGCGCGGTAGCGGCCGTACGGACCCGGCGCGGCCCTGATCCGCACGCGTGGGCGGGCGCGCGCGAGGTGGTCACCATCGCGGCGCAGATGATCCGTTCCTGGTCCTGGCGGTCCACCGTGTCCAGGCCCGCCAGCTTCTCCCGGACCAGGGACAGTCCGGTCCGGGCGAGCGGTCCGGACAGCAGCCGGCCGGCCCCGCTCCACAGGTCGGTGCGCTCGGGCAGGGCCGTGAACAGGGGCACGTCCCCCGCCCACAGCTGGGCGAGTTCCTCGTCCAGCAGGCCGGGCAGCGCGGCGGGACCCATGACATCGGTACCCAGCAGCGCCAGCACCTCGTGCCGCGCGGCAGCGTCCTTCATCAGGTCCGGGTGCGTGGACTCGTCCAGGAGCGAGGTGTAGACCCAGGTGGGCCGGGCCACCACGCGCACCTCGTCGTGCGCGAACCGCTCCAGCAGCCCGCCGGGACGCAGGAGTTCGGCGCGGGCTTCCTTGACCGCGGTGTACCCGGCGCTGAACCCCTCGCACAGCGGGCCGACGAAGGCGGACGGATCGGCGGGTGCCCCGGCCAGCCGGGGCCGGTTCGCGGACTCGCCGAACCGAGCCGTCCGGCGCACCAGCCGCATCCGGTCGGTTCCCGCGTCCGCCCAGTCGGCACTGCGCACCGGTGAGGCGGCGGCCTGCCCGCCGCCGATCCCGGACATGTCGAGCGCCGTCTCGTCCCCGACGAGCAACTGCGGCAGCAGACCCACCCGGTGCGCCGAGTCGTGCAGGGCGCGGGCCGCCGGATCGTCCGAGGCCGAGGCGGGCAGCGGCGGGTGGAACAGTGTCTCGACGTCGACGAGCACCGGGTGCTCCCCGTCGGCGATCAGGTTCTCGTGGTGCAGGTCGGTTCCGTCCAGCGCGTGCAGCAGGGCCAGCAGGGCGCCCTGGCGCCGGTAGAAGGAGTCGACCTGGCCGGCCGAGCGGCAGGGCCGTTCCGAGGCGAACTCCACCCAGCCGTAGGACCCCCGGTCCAGCAGGGCGAGCGAACGGAGTCCGGGAGTGCCGGGCAGTGCGTTGAACCAGTTGACGAGCTCGTTGAAGTGCCGGTGGGCGGCGAGCGGCCGCGGCTTGTAGACCAGCCGGGAACCGTCGTCGAAGCGGAGCAGCATCACGGTCCGCCCGCCCCGGTGGCTGTCTCCGGCGCCGGGCTCCACGCCCACCAGCCGGGGGCCCCGGCCACCGTCCGCCGCCGCGGCCGAGGCGGCGTGGCCCCTCGGCAGCGCCGGCCGGTCCGCCGCGAACCGGACGAGCATCTCGGCCAGCGCCGCGGCGGCGTCGAGCGCGGTCCGCGCCAGGATCCGGGCCAGCACGGGGTAGCCGGTGAGGAGCGCGGCCAGCCCCGGCCGGGCGCCGGTCTGCCGCAGGAAGTCCGTGAACCGGCCCTCGGAGTCCTCCCCGGCGAGCCGCCCGGACCGCCGCGCCATGTGCAGTTCCAGGACCAGGGTGCGGGCGGCGAGCCGGGCGAGCCGCCGGGCCAGGTGCCGCTCGAAGTCGTTCCGTACGGTGTCCAGGTCGGCGCAGCGGCTCAGCCGCTCGGGCAGGACGTCCAGCATCCGCACCGCCGCGCGGGCGGTGAGCGGGGCGAGGACGCGTTCGAACCCGCGCAGCCCCGGGCGCCCGTCCTGGCCTCCGATGTCCGCGTCGCGGATGTCCGCGTCCTCGACGTCCGCCTTCTCGGGAGCGGTGGAGATCACGTCCTCGACGAACTCCGCCCAGTCCGGGGTACCGGCGGGCGACGGTTCGAAGGCCAGCGCCGGACGCCACCAGGGGCCGTCGGACCTGGCGGGGCCGGAGGCGGGACGCGTGGCGCCCGGATGGGCCGCGGCAGGATGCGGGGCCGTCGTACGTGCGGTGGCCGGGCCTGCCGGGGAAGCGACGCGCACCCGTTCGCGGCTGCCCGGATCGTTCTCCGCCATCGCACCTCCTCGGTCCGGCGCCGGCACCACCGGTCCGCCGCGACCCATACTCCCGGCGGGGCGCCCTGCGGACATGGGGGCAGCGCCCCCATCTTCCTGCCCCTGGCGCTCACCCCACCCGCGGTACAGCCGTCGACCCCCGCACCATCAGCTCCGCCGGAATCGTCGCGATGCCGCCCGGCGGCGGGGTCTCCTTGCCCATCGCCAGCCGGCCCGCCCGCGCCCCCGCCTCGAAGAGCGGCAGCCGTACGGTCGTCAGCGCCGGGACCACGTCCACCGAGAACGGCAGATCGTCGAAGCCCGCCACCGAGATGTCCTCGGGGATGCGCAGGCCGCGGTCGCGGATCGCCGCGGCCGCGCCCAGGGCCACCGTGTCGTTGGCGGCGACGACGGCCGTGATCCCCGGTTCGCGGCGCAGGAGTTCGACGGTGGCGTCGTAGCCGGAGCTGCGGTCGTAGGAGCCGTGCACGGTGAGCCGCTCCTCGTCACCGGCGTGCGCGGGCCGCCCCCCGTCCCCGCCCCCGTACAGTCCCGCCGCCCTCATCGCGTCGCGATGGCCCTCCAGCCGGTGGCGGGTCGTGGTCCGCTCCAGGGGGCCCGCGGCGTAGCCGATCCTGCGGTGGCCCAGCGAGATCAGGTGCTCGGTCAGGCGCCGGCCGCCGCCCCGGTTGTCGAAGGCGAGCGCGGCCAGGACCGATTCGCTGTCCGGCAGCGGGGGCCGTCCGCACAGCACCACCCTGGTTCCCGCGTCCGCGAGCTTCGCCAGCTTCGCGGACATCGCCGCCCGGTGCGCCGGGTCCTCCACCGCGCCGCCCGTGAGGACGACGGCGGCGGCGCGCTGGCGCTGGAGCAGGGTGAGGTAGGTGAGTTCGCGGGCCGGGGAGCCGCCGGTGTTGCAGACGACGGCGAGCTTCTCGCCGCCCGCCCGGCCCGAACCGTCGCCCGGACCGCCGATCTCCGTCTGAGCCGCGCCCGCCATGATCCCGAAGAACGGGTCGGCGATGTCGTTGACCAGGATGCCGATCAGGTCGGAGGTGGCGGCCGCGAGCGAGCTGGCGGGCCCGTTGAGTACGTAGTCCAGGTCGTCCACCGCACGCAGGACCCGCTCCCGAGTGGACGCGGCCACCGGGTAGTTGCCGTTCAGCACTCGGGAGACGGTGGCCGGGGACACCCGGGCGCGAGCCGCCACGTCCGCCAGGGTGACTGTCATCGCATTCCTCCGAGGAGTGATGAGGGGAGAGGAGCAATCAGCGTGCCCCCTCTTGTCCAGGCCGCTGTCGGCAGGCTAGCGTCCTCCCGTATAGAAAGCGCTTGCTACGGCTGTATGGAGGAACTTTCGTGACACGCAGGACAGTGCGCATCGCCATGAACGGCGTCACGGGTCGCATGGGATACCGGCAGCACCTGGTGCGCTCGGTTCTCGCGATCCGGGAGCAGGGCGGCCTCGACCTCGGCAACGGCGACGTGCTCTGGCCCGAGCCGGTCCTCGTCGGCCGCCGGGCCCACGCGCTGGAGGCGCTGGCTGAGCGGCACGGCCTGACCGAGTGGTCGACCGACCTCGACGCGGTCCTCGCCGACGAGAGCATCGACATCTACTTCGACGCCCAGGTCACCTCGGCGCGCGTCGACGCGATCAAGAAGGCCGTCGCGGCGGGCAAGCACATCTACACCGAGAAGCCCACCGCCACCGACGTCGAGGGCGCCCTGGAGCTGGCCCGGCTCGCCCGGGACGCCGGCATCAAGCACGGTGTCGTCCAGGACAAGATCTTCCTGCCGGGCCTGCTGAAGCTGAAGCGCCTCATCGACGGCGGCTTCTTCGGCGAGATCCTCTCCGTGCGCGGCGAGTTCGGCTACTGGGTCTTCGAGGGCGACTGGCAGGAGGCCCAGCGCCCCTCCTGGAACTACCGCTCGGAGGACGGCGGCGGCATCGTCGTCGACATGTTCCCGCACTGGGAGTACGTGCTCCACGAACTGTTCGGCCGGGTCACCACCGTCCAGGCGCACGTCCAGACGCACGTCCCGCAGCGCTGGGACGAGCACGGCAAGCCGTACGCGGCGACCGCCGACGACTCCGCGTACGGCATCTTCCAGCTGGAGAGCGGCGCCGTCGCGCAGATCAACTCCTCCTGGACGGTCCGCGTCAACCGCGACGAGCTCGTCGAGTTCCAGGTCGACGGCACCCACGGCTCCGCCGTGGCGGGCCTGCGCAACTGCCGCGTCCAGCACCGCTCGGCCACCCCCAAGCCGGTCTGGAACCCCGACCTCCCGGTCACCGAGTCCTTCCGCGACCAGTGGCAGGAAGTCCCCGACAACACGGTCTTCGACAACGGCTTCAAGGCCCAGTGGGAGCTGTTCCTGCGCCACATCGTCCTCGGCGAGCCCTACGCCTGGGACCTGATGGCCGGCGCCCGCGGCGTCCAGCTCGCCGAGCTCGGCCTCAAGTCGTCCGCCGAGGGCCGCCGCTTCGACGTCCCGGAGCTGACCCTGTGACGCCGCGCCCCACCCCCGCCGCCTGGGAGCAGACACCGTGACCACCATCCACCTGCCGCAGGGGCCGTACGAGCCCCGCGCCACCCCGCTCGACCTCGCCCCCGGCGGTGCGGCCCTGGCCTCCCGTACGGTCTTCTCCGCCGCCCATGTCGTCGCCGACCCGTACGCGGACACCAGCCCCGACTCCCCGGCCGCCGTCGACTGGGACGCCACCCTCGCCTTCCGCCGCCACCTCTGGTCGCACGGCCTCGGTGTCGCCGAGGCCATGGACACCGCCCAGCGCGGCATGGGCCTGGACTGGGCGGGCGCCGCCGAGCTGATCACCCGCTCGGCCGCCGAGGCCAAGTCCGTCGGCGGTGCCATCGCCTGCGGCGTCGGCACCGACCAGCTCCCGCCCGGCCCCGCCTCGCTGGCCGAGGTCCGCTCCGCGTACGAGGAACAGCTCGCCCTCGTCGAGGGCAGCGGCGCCCAGGCCATCCTGATGGCCTCCCGCGCGCTCGCCGCCGCGGCGAACGGGCCGCAGGACTACCTGGAGACGTACGCCCACCTGCTGCGCCAGGCAACCGAGCCGGTCGTGCTGCACTGGCTCGGCCCGATGTTCGACCCGGCGCTGGACGGCTACTGGGGCTCCGCCGACCTCGACGCGGCCACCGACACCTTCCTCCAGGTCATCGCGGAACACCCGGACAAGATCGACGGCATCAAGATCTCCCTCCTCGACGCGGAGCGCGAGATCGACGTCCGGCGCCGCCTCCCCGGCGGGGTGCGCTGCTACACGGGCGACGACTTCAACTACCCCGAGCTGATCGCGGGCGACGACCGCGGCTTCAGCCACGCGCTGCTGGGCATCTTCGACCCGCTCGGCCCGCTGGCCGCGCACGCGGTCCGGGTCCTGGACACGGGCGACACCAAGGGCTTCCGCGAACTACTCGACCCCACGGTCGAGTTGTCCCGCCACCTCTTCCGGGCGCCGACCCGCTACTACAAGACGGGCGTGGTCTTCCTCGCCTGGCTGGCCGGCCACCAGGACCACTTCACGATGGTGGGCGGCCTCCAGTCGGCCCGCTCGCTGCCGCACCTGGCGAAGGCCTACGAACTGGCCGACCGCCTGGGCCTGTTCCCCGACCCGGAGCTGGCCGAATCCCGGATGCGGGCCCTGCTCGCCGTGCAAGGAGGCTCCCGATGACCGATACCCGTGACGACCTCTCCCGGCTCTCCCTCAACCAGGAGACCATCAAGCAGTGGTCGCTGCCCGAGCTCGCCGAGGGCTGCGTGAAGGCGGGCATCGGCCAGGTCGGCCTGTGGCGGGCCCCCGTCCAGGAGTACGGCGTCGAGCGAACCGCCCAACTCCTCTGCGACTCGGGCCTCTCCGTCACCAGCCTCTGCCGGGGCGGCTTCCTCACCGCCCTCGACCCGGCCGGACGGGCCCGCGCCCTGGACGACAACCGCGCGGCGCTCGACGAGGCGGCCGGCCTGTCCACGGACACCCTGGTCCTGGTCTCGGGCGGCCTCCCGGCCGGGAGCAAGGACCTGTACGGCGCCCGCGAACGCATCGCGGACGCCCTGGGCGAACTGGCCCCGTACGCGGCCGAGCGCGGCGTGCGCCTGGCGATCGAACCGCTGCACCCGATGTTCGCCTCGGACCGCTGCGTCGTCTCCACCCTGTCCCAGGCCCTCGACATCGCGGAGCGCTTCCCGGCCGACCGGGTCGGGGTCGTCGTGGACACGTACCACCTCTGGTGGGACGACCAGGCACCCGCCCAGATCGCCCGCGCGGGCGCGGGCGGCCGCATCCACTCCTTCCAGCTCGCCGACTGGATCACCCCGCTCCCGGCGGGGGTCCTGGTCGGCCGGGGCCAGCTCGGGGACGGGTGCGTGGACTTCCGCGCCTTCCGTACGGCGGTCGAGGCCACCGGCTTCGACGGCCCGGTCGAGGTGGAGATCTTCAACGAGGAACTGTGGGCGCGCGACGGCTCCGAGGTACTGGCCGAGGTCGCCGCCCGCTTCCTGGAACACGCCTGCTGAACCCGCGCCCCGGGGCCCGGTCGTGCGGACCGGGCCCCGGGACGTGTCCGGCGGATCGTGACAGGGGGCCGTACTACACGGGCGGTTCGATGGTGACGGGCTTCCCGAGGTCGTAGAAGTGCTGGACCGTGGTGCTGGGCGTCCCGCCCATGGAGGACGTGCCCTGTGCGCCCACCGGGGTGGCGTCGTCCTCGAGCCAGACGATGTACTCGGTCATCTCCGCGCCGTGCCAGTTGAACGGCTTCGCGTTGGTGATGCGCCAGGCGTGGGTGTCCTTGCCGTTCTCCAGGGAGATCAGAGCCTTCTCGGTGTCGACCTTCCAGACCGGGGACGAGGCGATGACGTCCGCGGTGACCTGCGGATCCGCCAGCGCCCGGTAGGCCTTTCCGAGCGAGGCGACCAATGTCTCCTGGGTGTTTCCGGCCGGGTCGCCCTTGACCCACTTCCCGTCGGTCTTGATCCACTCCTCGTCGCCGAGGAAGACGAACGAGCTCTCCGCGGCCTCCCCGGCAACGTCCCCCGCCATCGCCGGATCGTCCCCGAACCGGAACCGTGTGGTGCTCTCCTGATCGTCGGAGGTCACGTGCTCGGTGCCGGTGCCGTAGGCCTCCATCGCGGCGGTCACACAGGCTGCCAGAGCCTTGCCGGGAATCGTCGCGTCCGACTCCAGCGGTACGTCCGCGCACGCGGCCGGAGTGGTGTACTCGGAGGCCGAACTCGCCTCCGCCGCAGGAGAGGAGGCGGACTCGGCGGGGGACGACGCCGCCGGCTCCCCGGCGTCCGCGTCCGCGTCGGCGGACGAGCATCCCGTGAGAAGTAGGGCCACGAGCGCGGTGGTCGTGAGCGCCGGTATGACGTGCTTCGATCTACCCATGGGCGGGATGGTAGCGGAGCGTTCCGGCTTCCGGGCGGGTCGGTCCGGCAGACGAGAACGGGCCGCCGGGTAAAGGAAGGACAAAGACGGGCAACCATTCGATGCCCTCCTCTGTCGTATGCGGTGTCGGGTTGCTTCCGGGGGGATTCCGGGGGGAAACGGGAGGCCCGGCGGGGGGAAAGCGAGAGGGGTTCGGCCTTGCGGCCGGGCCCCGTTCGGCTTTCGGGGAGCGGGGCCGGTCGGCCTGTCCGCCCGTCCGCCAGCCGTTGAAGACGCCGCGGGGCGCCCTGGACCCATCAGGCCCGAGGCGGCCGAGCGGTGGCGTTGTCGTACGGGCAACTCACGCAGAGGGGGTTCCCCGGCCGGGGAACCCGACCGGCACGGCCTGACCGTGCTGGTCGAACGCCAGCCCGTACGGACGTTCCGCCTGACACGGACAAGCGGCTCAGCCCGGCGCCTGTAGCGGATCATCCCTGCCCCTGGCGGTTCGGTGCAGCCGACATGGCACGGCGCGAGGCAATGCGCACCATGACTGTCAGACGGCCGTTCGGGGGCGGGTGGCGCGGAGGCGTTCCCAGAGGCCGGTCAGGTGTGTGTGCAGGACTTCCTCGGCTTCCTCTGCGGTCAAGTGGCCTATGAGCACGTGGCTGGTGAGGCCGTCGGCGAGGGCGAGCAGGGTGCGAGCCTCGAACTGCGGGTCGGGCGGTGCGGTGCCTTCGTCGGCCGGGCCCTTCTCGGTGGCCTCCGTGATGAGGCGGGCGAGGAGGTTCTGGAGGGCCGCGTAGCTGTTTCTCAGCGGGCGGGCGAGGGGCTCGTTGACCGCGGCCTGGGCGACGAATGCGAGCCAGATCCGTGCTTCGGCACGGTGTTCTTCGCGGAGCAGGGCGATCTCGTTGGCCGCGTGCCCCAGGGCGGTGGTGGCCGACTGGGCCGGGCTTGCGGCCAGGCGGGCCCTCACGCGTTCGGTGATGCGTTCGCCGACGTGGCCGACGGCGAACAGGAGCATCTCCTCCTTGCTGCGGAAGCAGCGCTGAACGGCGCCCAAGGAGACCTGCGCGCGGGCGGCGACGTCGCGCATGCTCACTCCCTCCGGTCCGTGTTCGTCGGCAAGGAGGCAGACGGCCTCGGCGATCCGGCGGCGTCGGCTTTCGTAGTCCACCTGTTTGGGCATGCGTGGTCGGCCTCCTTATTCCGATACGATCGTATCGCTTCCCGGCTATGGTTCGGACACGAACACTTTCGTATGTGGACAGGGAGCACGATGATCAGGCATGACGCCCTGTGGGCAATGACGGCCGCCGCCCAGGCGCAGGCGGTCCGAGGCGGTGAGATATCGGCCCTCGAACTGGTCGACAGCCACCTGGAACGCATCGCTGAGGTCAACCCGCAGGTCAACGCGGTCACGCAGCTGATGGCCGAGCGAGCCCGTGAGGCGGCGGCGCAGACGGACCGGCGGCGAGCAGCGGGCGAAGGACTCGGGCCGCTGGCCGGCGTGCCGTTCACGGTGAAGGAGTCCACCCCTGTCGAAGGGGTGCCGACCACACTCGGAACGTCACGCTTCCGCGACCTGGTGGCGTCGGCAGACGCACCCCCGGTGGCCCGGCTCCGCGCGGCCGGGGCCATACCGATCGGCCACAGCAACATGCCCACCCTGATCCTGGCCGGGATGCACACCCGCAGCGAGTTGTTCGGCGACACCGTCAACCCGTGGGACCGGAGCCGGACTCCGGGGGGCACCAGTGGCGGCGACGGAGTGGCCGTCGCCACCGGCATGGCCGCGCTCGGTCTCGGCAACGATTCCGGCGGATCAGTACGGATCCCCGCCTCGTTCTGCGGCGTGGCGGGGCTGAAGCCGACCACCGGACGGTTCCCCGCCGACCACCGCGTCCTCGGCCCGGACGACCCCGGACCGGCCTCACAGATGCTGGTCACCGACGGCCCCCTGGCCCGCACCGTCGCCGATCTGCGACTGGCATACGAGGCGCTGGCCGGGACCGACCCGCGGGACCCGCGAGCCGTACCCGTGCCCCTGTACGGCGAGCCGCTGCCGGGGCCGGTCAAGGTCGCGGTTGTCGCCGATCCCGGAGGCCACGGCGTCCACCCCGTGGTCCGCGCGGCCGTCGCAGCGGCATCGGACGCGTTGCGCGACGCCGGGTACGACGTGCGGGTGATGGCGGACGTTCCCCGGATGGACGAGGCACTCGACGCATACGGCCGGATCACCGTGACCGAATTCGCGCCGACCTGGCCAGTGGTGCGGAAACTGCTCGGCGAAGGTGGAGACCGCTACATCCAGATGGCCATGGAGAAGACTCCGCCTGCGAACGCCGCAGAGCTCACGAAGCTGATGGGGACCTGGCTCGGCATCCGCCGCTCCTGGGCGGAGTTCCTCGACGAGTTCCCGCTGCTGCTCGGACCGGTATTCACCGAGCCGCCCGTCGAGCCGGGACTGGAGTCACGCGACGAAGCGGGACGGGAACGGGTCGCCGAGGGCATGCGCCTGTGCACGGTGACCAGCTTTGTGGGCGTTCCCGCGGTCGCCGTACCGACCGGAGTCAGCGACGGACTGCCGTCCGGCGTACAGATCATCGGGCGCGCTTTCCGGGAAGACCTGTGCTTGGCCGCCGCCCAGCAGATCGAGGACCGCCTCGGCGTGCTCGCGCCGGTCGACCCTCGCCCGGGAGTTCTGGCTGCCGCGCGGTAGGCGGTGCTACGACTGCGGGCAGAGGGACGGCCAGGGGCCGAGGGGCGGCGCGGAGGAGGCAGTGTCCGTGCCGCGCCGATCTCGGGCCTTCCCGGTCGAAGTGTCGGCAAACGACCGTCTGTCGACACTCGGCGCAGTGATCGCGAACCCGCAGGTGGGCGGTGTCGGCAACTCGCGTCGACCATCAATGCCGGAGAACGGTCCTGCCGATGGATTCCGACGATGCTCATTGGCTACTGCCGCACATCGACGGCCGGCCGGAACCCCGATCATCAGGTCGACGCACTACTGCGCCACGGCGTCGACCGCGACAACATCCACGTCGACGTCGCCGGCGGCGCTCCCGCAGAGCCAAGACCGTCCCTTGTCAGCCGAAGAAGACCGAGGTCACGAAGCCCTGAAAGCTACCAGCGGGCTACTTGGCACCTGGTTTGCCGCTCGTTAACGGCACCCCGGTGAGGCCGAGTTCACCGGTGCATCGTGTGTGATCAGCCGACGAGTCGGCCGTCCTTGACCGCTGCGACGAACGACGCCCAGCCGCCTGCGGAGAAGACGGCGGCCGGCCCGGCCGAGCCGGCCTTGCTGTCGCGTACGGGGAGGGCGGCGCAGCCGTCGGCGACCTCAAGGCAATCGCCGTTGGAGCCTCCGCTGTAGCTGGACTTGAACCATCCGGTCAGCGTTCCGGCATCAGCGACGGTCGGGTTGACGCTGTGCATGTTCGTGCTCCTCTGCGATGGCTCTGACGGAGGCCACCGAATTCCGTTGGAAGGCCACCTCGCTCAGGGCGAGAGTGCAGGACGCCTGGCGGGCCTCTACCAGCGCCGGATCGTCCATCAGATTTCCGGTGCGAAGTCCCTCGACGTAAGCGAGCGGAGCGGCATCCAACTGGGCGAACTTCGAGTCCGAGTCGGCCGGCCGGCGTACGAAGAAAGCCATCCGTCTTCAGCGCGATACCGATGCGACGAGCGTCGTCCGGCTTCGGCAGGCGCCGCCCCGCCTCCCAGTGGCTGATCAGCGTGGGGGCATCCGACTGTCAAGGAACCTGTTGATGCAGCTCAGCCCAGCGAACATGTGACAGAACGGGGGCTCAGCGGACGTGCCGTCGAAGGCCTCCGGGGGATGGGGAAGCTCCGGCCGACGGGGAAAACGAGTGGGGTCCGGTCGAGCGACCCGACCCCGTCTCGCTGCGCGGGAACAGCCGTTACGAACCGGCCACGCTCCCGCAGGTGATGGTGCCGTCGACGGTGATCGAATCACCTTCCACGTCGGTCGGACCCAGCTTCACCCCGGCCACGGTGGCGACCCACGCGCCGTTGGTCTTCTGGCTGGTGATCCCGGACGCGGCGGTGTGGACGTAGCTCTTCCTGCCCGGCGTGACGAGCGTGGCCAACGCCTCTCCATCGGTGACGACGGCGGTGAACGCCGGTGTCGTGGAGGCCTTCGTGTCGCTGACATCCGGAGCGGTGATGGCGGTGATCTTCCCCTTCACCACGGCACACGCCACGCTCTTGATGGTGAACTCACCGGTGTCGCCACCGCTGTACGTGAGATGGGCGGTCCCCTTCCCCGAATCCTTCACGGCATCACCGGCCGGGGTGCCGACGGCGGTACTTCCTGCGCTGTTGTCCGCTCCGCTCTTCCCGGAATCGTCGTCCGAGGAGCAGCCGGTCATGGTCACGGAAGCGGTGATCAGGGCTATGAGCGGCAGTGTCACAGCACGGAGGCGGGGCATCGGCGGTACCTTTCGGCAGTTTGGCAGAACGCTCACCGTATAGGGCTGCCGCCCCTGAGGAACGGGGAGTTGTACTGGACATCGCGCTTCACCTCCACGAGGGCACCTCTCCGACCGAAGGGGCGCATGGCTGATCAGGCGCACCTTTCCGGCATCCAGCTCATCGCGGCGCAGCGGCCGGGCCCTCGTGGGCGTCCCGTGCGTCCAGCAGCGTCGGCAGGTGCTCCGCCGCCCACGCGCAGCAGGCGGCCATGGGTACGAGCAGGGTGCGGCCGAGCGCGGTGAGTGCGTAGGTGACCGGGGCCGGGGCGCCCACGTGGACGGTACGGGTGATCAGTGCGTCCCGCTCCATCGACCGCAGCGTCTCGGTCAGCACCTTCGGTGTGATGCCGCGCAGCGGGACCTCCAGTTCGGAGAAGCGCCGCGGACCGCCCTCCAGGCACCTGATGATCTTCGGGGTCCATTTGCCGCCGAGTCGAAGAGGCGAAGCGGTGTGGGAGCAGGCCGTGAACATTTCGGGATCAAGTGGTTGGCTCACCCTGGCGAGCGTACGTAACTATCGTTGCGGAAACCATGGGGTCCGGAGCTAGCGTCCGGGGCATCGGCCGACGATCCGTCGGCCTTGTCGAGGGGAAACCCATGAGCAGCAGGATCGTCATCTTCGGAGCGGGCGGACGCGCGGGCCGGCACGCGGTCGCCGAGGCTGTCTCCCGTGGCCACCAGGTCACCGCGGTCGTGCGGGACGTGGCCAAGTACGGGGATCTGGCCGGTGACGGCGTGAGCGTGGTCGCCGGTGACGTCACGCGGGCGGACAGCGTCGCGGAGGTCGCCGCCGGGCATGACGCGGTGATCAGCGCCGCCGGCCGGCTCGACATGCCGGCGGATGAGTTCTACGTGCGCGCGGCGCACGCCCTGCTGGACGGTCTGGGCCGTGCGGGCGTGGGCCGGCTGGTGCTGATCGGGATCGGCTCCACGCTGGAGGTCGCGCCCGGAGTGGCGGTGCACGAGGCCCCCGGTTTCCCGGAGGAGGGGCTCGCCTTCTCCCTCGGGCATGCGGCGGAACTCGACGTGCTCCGGGCGGCGCAGACGGAGATCGACTGGCTGGTGCTCGCCCCGCCGCCCGTCTTCCTGGACGCCGAGGCCCCGCGGACCGGCCACTACCGGATCGGCGGGAACGAGGTGTTGCCCGCCGCTGACGGCGAGACCACCTTCCCTTACGCGGACTTGGGGGTCGCGCTGATCGACGAGATCGAGGCCCCGAAGCACCATCGCTCGCTGACCGCGGTGGCGGGCTGACTCGCCCTCGTCCGAATCGAGCAGAGCGGGAGCTGTTTAGGATCTCCCAGGATCCCTGGCGGGCCGAACACCGCCAGGGGAGAACGATCATGGGGGATGTAATGCGCAAGACACTCACCAGGGCTGCCTTCGTCGTGGCCGCGGTCCTGCTGGCGGGCTGCGGTGGCGGCGGTGGCGCGGACGAATCCCCGGCCGAGAGCAAGGCGAAGAGCCCCGCCGTCCAGCCGTCGCACACGTCGGAGGACTCCGGTGATGCCGTCGAGGAAGGTACCCCTCACGAGGTGACGATCGAGGTCAGGGGCACAGGTACAGGCTCCGTCATGTACACCCTCGATGAAGACAACTTCGAGCAGGTGACCCTTCCCTGGAAGAAGACAGCCACCATCGCCGCGCGGGGCGCCGAACGCAAGGTCGGCCGGCTGGTGATCCTCACACCCGGCAACGTGACCCGGCCCGACGGCAAGCTCGTCGCGGCAGCGTGCTCGATCACCGTCGACGGCAAGACGGTCGTCGAGACCAAGGAGGGCGCGGGCAAGCCCTGCTCGTACAAGTTCAAGTAGGACGAGTCAGCCGCCACTCTCCGCCGTTGACCGGCTTCATCGACAACGGGCGCCGACCGCCGCTGCTGTGAAGCGGGTCACGGGAACCACCCCTGAACTCCCGGACAGGTCAGAGGACATGGAGAGACAACTGCGGGCCCGGATCCGGGACGGGGACGACGACGCCTTCGCGGAGTTGTTCGACCGGTATGCACGCTCCGTGTACAACCACGCGTACCAGCTGACGGGCGACTGGTCGACTGCCGAGGACGCCGTCTCGTTGACGTTCCTCGAAGCCTGGCGGCTGCGCGGCCGGGTGGACGCCGAAGGCGGGTCGGTGCGCCCCTGGCTGCTGGGGATCGCGACGAACGTCGTGCGCAACACCCGGCGCGCGGCAGGCCGGCATGCAACGGCGATGGCGCGGCTGCCTCCGGCGAGCCCGGTGAGCGACTTCGCCGACGAGGTCGCGAGCCGGGTCGACGACGCCGAACTGCTGGCCGCCGTACGGCTGGCCCTGGACACCCTTCGACGTGGCGAACGGGAGGTGCTCGCGCTCTGCGTGTGGTCCGGGTTCGACTACGCGGCCGCCGCCGAGGCGCTCGGGATCCCCCGGGGCACGGTGCGCTCCCGGCTCTCCAGAGCCAGGAGGAAACTCGCGAAGGCCGCCGGAAAGGTCACCGGAAACGGGGAACCGTTCGGCCGCCCGCGACAGGTGAGAGATGGCCGCACCCACGCGGCCCAGCCCATCCAGGAGGGAAACCGATGAACGACACCACGTCGCTCCCCGAGAAGGACCTTCCGCCGGGCCGTCACCGTCATCTCAAGGAGCACCTGATGCGCGAGATCCGGCAGACCCCCGCAGGGGACGAGGACCAGCAGGCCGCCCGCCGCACGAAGTGGCTCCGGCCGGCCGTCGCCGGCCCGGCGTTCGCGGGAGCGCTCACTCTCGCGGTCATCGCGGGGATCGCGGTGACCGGTTCGGACGGTTCGGCGGCACCGGTGGGAAAGGACGGCAGGGCGACCTACGCGTTCGCTCCCGAGGTGAACGGTGACACCACCGGCGGGGCGGCCGAGCTGCTCGACCGCATCGCGACGGTCGCGGCGCACTCACCGGCGGGAAACAACGTCCGCGACGACCAGTTCGTCTACATCCGCAGCACGGTGGCCGCCGCCACCGTGGGGGAGGGAGTCGAGACGAAGCTCGCCGCCCTGCACGGGCGCGAGGTGTGGCTGTCCGTCGACGGGACCCGCCCGGGGCTGCTCCGTGAACCGGGCGGCGGCTTGGACAACGAGGAGTTGGAACATGACCCCGCGCCCGGCAGGCCCGGCTACCGGGAGAGCACCAACTACCGGCACCTCCAGACCCTGCCCACCACCACGGACGCGATGCTGAAGTGGCTCCGCTCCCAGGCGGACCCCGGGGGCTCGGGGGACGAGGGGCGGAATTCCGACCAGGACGCGTTCGTACGCGTCGGGGCTCTCCTCGACGAGTCACTGATGCCGCCGGACGTCGGCGCCGCCCTCTTCCGCGCCGCCGCGAAGATCCGGGGGGTGGTCGTGGTGCCTGACGCCGTGAACGCGGCCGGTCGCCACGGCGTGGCCGTCACCCGTTACGACGCGTACAACGACGGGGTCCGTGACGAGCTGATCTTCGACAGGAAGACCCTGGAACTCATCGGCAGCCGCAGCGTCGCGACGAAGGCCACCGACAGCATCGAGGCCGGCCAGGTGATGTTCACCCGTGCCGTCCTCGACCGCGCCGTGGTGGACGCGAAGGGGCAGCGCCCTTAAGGAGCCGCCGCCGCGGCCGGTGTCGCTGGGGGCGTACTCACCGGAGCACGCACTCGCCGACACCGGCCGCGGCGGGAGAAGGCGTCAAGGAGGTGACGGGGAGAAGGTTTTCCTGCGCGGACCCGGCGGAGGATTGCTTCGACCTCTGCCCGTTCCTCCCCGGTCGGTCCGGTCTCGGCGCCCGCCCAAGTGCCGGTGCCTTCTTGTTCTTCGGCCTCCGTGCGGGCGTCCTCGAACGGCTTGAAGATCCTCCGGACGCGGTCCTGCTGGTCCATCTGCGCTTGTGCGGCGTTTGATCGCCTTCGCCAGTTGTTCGGCTTGGGTGTCGAGCCCGGCAGTCATCGCGACGACTTCGCCGGGGGTGAGCGTTGTCGTGGTGGCGAAGCCGCCGGCCTGTGGCGGAGTCAGGGCCGGGGACAACACGGCTCTGGCGGCGTGGAATCGAGTCCTGCGGAGGCCGGTCAGCGAGCCGGCTCGATGAGAGACACGCAGGCGGTGTGAAAACCGCAGGACAAGTCCGGCGAGCGGCTCGCTCTCCCAGGGGGGTCGAGGCTGCGGCCCGGCGCTCGTGTCCGTCAACTGCCCCGGCCTCTCGCCGCGGTCGCGGAAGACCCATGCTTCGTCCCAGTTGCTAGGGCCTGTCGAAGGCATCCGGCCAGGAGGCACCGGCTTGGGACCGAAGCGAATGTGCCATGGGAGTGCTTCACAGCAGTCATGATGTCCAAATGGACGAGCGAACAAGGTGGGTCAAGGCTGCCTGGCTCACCTCGGGAGTGTGTGGGCTCATCGTCTTTGCAGGTCTCAGCGTTGGGGTGGTGTCCGGGGAAGGCATGGTGCTCGGGTTGGAGGTACAGCGCTGGGTTCTGCGCGCGCTTCTCGTACTTACCGCACTGGGCGTCGCAGGCGCTTGCCTCGCCCAGGTCTCCCCCAAACGGCGCGCAGCCGTCCTCGGCCCTGTATTCCTCGCCCTTCTGTTTCTCGCTGCGATCTGGAGTAGCCGCACTCTGCTCTCCGACTGGCAGACCCAGCGCCTGGGGCCCGGCGATGCACCGACTGCTGTGGTGGCAATCGTCAGCATCGGAACGATGATCGGTGTTCTGACGAAGTCAATCCTGAGCGGCCTCGCTCAGTTCACCCAGTCACGTGGAACGGCTGACGCCGAAAAGGTACGGGCCCAGGCCGAACTCCTGCGAGCACAAGCCGACATGCTCCGCGCTCAGCACGCACTGCCACCGCCCGACGGCGACCCCGGAGGCACGGCCCCGGGCCGGACACCACCCGGCACCACTCCCGCCCCTGACGAGACCAACTGACACGCGAAGTGCTGGTGGGGTGGGCTGGTGAAGGGGACATCCCTCTCGAGCCGAGTGCGTCGCGTGCAGGTCCGCATGCCGAGGTCTGCTCACCAAGCATCCCGGCAAGGCCGGCTCAAGTCACGCTTTGACCGGTGACAGGAAGGCCGCCGACGAACCGTACGTGACAAGTAACACGCCTCCCCGGTGACGGTCGGGCTGCTTCGACCGATCCCGTTCGCCGGCTCATCCGACCCCGCTGGTGACATCTCCTGAGCTTCGGCTCAGTTGCCGCCCCTCGGGTGGGCCTCCACGATGTCAGCGCCGCCCGGTACCGTCACGGGCATGTCCACCATGTCCTCCACGGCGTCGTCCAAACCGAACATGGCCGTCCTCGAAGGGGTCCTTGAGCGGATCACCTACGCCAACGAGGAGAACGGGTACACGGTCGCCCGCGTCGACACCGGACGCGGCGCCAACGATCTGCTCACCGTGGTCGGCTCGCTGCTGGGCGCACAGCCCGGCGAGTCGCTGCGGATGGAGGGGCGCTGGGGCTCGCACTCGCAGTACGGCAAGCAGTTCACCGTCGAGAACTACACGACGATCCTGCCCGCCACCATCCAGGGCATCCGCCGCTACCTCGGCTCCGGCCTGATCAAGGGCATCGGTCCGGTGATGGCCGACCGGATCACCACCCACTTCGGCGTCGACACCCTCGACATCATCGAGCAGCAGCCCAAGCGCCTCGTCGAGGTCCCCGGCCTCGGCCCGAAGCGGACGAAGATGATCGCCGCCGCCTGGGAGGAACAGAAGGCGATCAAGGAGGTCATGGTCTTCCTCCAGGGCGTCGGCGTCTCGACCTCCATCGCCGTCCGTATCTACAAGAAGTACGACGACGCCTCGATCTCCGTCGTGAAGAACCAGCCCTACCGGCTGGCCGCCGACGTCTGGGGCATCGGCTTCCTCACCGCCGACAAGATCGCCCAGGCGGTCGGCATCCCGCACGACAGCCCGGAGCGGGTCAAGGCCGGACTCCAGTACGCGCTGTCGCAGTCCACCGACCAGGGCCACTGCTTCCTCCCCGAGGAACGGCTGATCGCCGACGCGGTGAAGCTGCTCCAGGTGGACACCGGCCTTGTCATCGAGTGCCTCGCCGAACTGGCCGAGGACCCGGAGGGCGTCGTACGGGAGAAGGTGCCCTCGCCGGAGGGCGGCGAGCCGGTCACCGCCGTCTATCTGGTGCCCTTCCACCGGGCCGAGATCGCCCTCGCCGCCCAGGTGCGCAGGCTGCTGCGGACGCCGGAGGAGCGGATGCCGGCCTTCGGTGACGTGGACTGGGACAAGGCCCTGAAATGGCTCGCGGGCCGGACCGGAGCGAAGCTGGCGCCCGAGCAGGAGGCCGCCGTGCGGCTCGCGCTCAGCCGGAAGGTCGCCGTGCTGACCGGTGGGCCCGGCTGCGGGAAGTCGTTCACCGTCCGGTCCATCGTGGAGCTGGCGCGCGCCAAGAAGGCCAAGGTGGTGCTCGCCGCGCCGACCGGCCGGGCGGCGAAGCGGCTCTCCGAGCTGACCGGGGCCGAGGCCTCCACCGTGCACCGGCTGCTCGAACTGAAGCCGGGCGGCGACGCGGCGTACGACCGGGACCGCCCGCTGGACGCCGATCTGGTCGTCGTCGACGAGGCGTCGATGCTCGATCTGCTGCTCGCCAACAAGCTCGTCAAGGCGGTGGCACCCGGTGCCCATCTGCTGCTCGTCGGGGACGTCGACCAGCTGCCGTCGGTCGGTGCGGGGGAGGTGCTGCGGGATCTGCTCGCCGACGGCGGCCCCGTCCCGGCGGTCCGGCTGACCACCATCTTCCGCCAGGCCCAGCAGTCCGGCGTCGTCACCAACGCCCACCGGATCAACTCCGGCGTACCGCCGCTCACTCAGGGGCTCAGCGACTTCTTCCTCTTCGTGGCGGACGAGACGGAGGACGCGGGCGTGCTCGCGGTCGATGTCGCGGCCCGCCGCATCCCCGCGAAGTTCGGTCTGAACCCCCGCCGTGACGTGCAGGTACTCGCTCCCATGCACCGAGGTCCGGCCGGTGCGGGCCATCTCAACGGTCTGCTCCAGCAGGCCATCACGCCCGCCCGCCCCGATCTGCCCGAGAAGCGGTTCGGCGGCCGGGTGTTCCGGGTGGGCGACAAGGTCACCCAGATCCGCAACAACTACGACAAGGGCGAGAACGGGGTCTTCAACGGCACGGTCGGCGTGGTCACCGCCCTCGACGTCGACGAGCAGAAGCTGACCGTCCTCACGGACGAGGACGAGGAGATCCCGTACGACTTCGACGAGCTCGACGAGCTGTCCCACGCGTACGCCATGACGATCCACCGCTCCCAGGGCAGCGAGTACCCGGCCGTCGTCATCCCGGTCACCAAGAGCGCCTGGATGATGCTCCAGCGGAACCTGCTCTATACGGCTGTGACGAGAGCCAAGAAGCTCGTCGTGCTGGTCGGCTCCCGGCAGGCGATCGGACAGGCGGTCCGCACGGTTTCCGCAGGCAGACGCTGTACAGCGCTGGATTACCGGCTGCGGGGAGGTCCGGAAGGAGGATCCGCCGAAAAAATGATCGATCAAATCGGTGGGAAACATCACGGAGGGCTTCCGGAACCGCAGTCAAGGGGGCAGGATGAATAAGTTCGCGGCACTCAGTGCCGCGAGTAGGTCCAATGGACGACCCCGAGTGCACTCTCCTGAGCCAAATGGGGGAGGGTAGAGACAGTCAGGGAACCTCGAAGAAGAGGCACTACGTCGGTGAGGGATGACGTGAGCGACAACTCTGTAGTACTGCGGTACGGCGATGGCGAGTACACCTACCCGGTGATCGACAGCACCGTCGGCGACAAGGGCTTCGACATCGGGAAGCTCCGGGCGAACACCGGCCTGGTGACGCTGGACAGCGGATACGGCAACACCGCTGCGTATAAATCGGCCATCACCTACCTCGATGGCGAGCAGGGCATCCTGCGGTACCGCGGCTACCCGATCGAGCAGCTCGCCGAGCAATCGACGTTCCTCGAAGTCGCGTACACGCTCATCAACGGTGAGCTTCCGAAGGTCGACGAGCTGTCGGCCTTCAAGAACGAGATCACCCAGCACACGCTGCTGCACGAGGACGTCAAGCGGTTCTTCGACGGCTTCCCGCGCGACGCCCACCCGATGGCCATGCTGTCCTCGGTCGTCAGCGCGCTGTCCACGTTCTACCAGGACAGCCACAACCCGTTCGACGAGGAGCAGCGTCACCTCTCGACGATCCGGCTGCTGGCCAAGCTGCCGACCATCGCGGCGTACGCGTACAAGAAGTCGATCGGTCACCCGTTCGTCTACCCGCGCAACGACCTCGGTTACGTCGAGAACTTCCTGCGCATGACCTTCTCGGTCCCCGCCCAGGAGTACGTGCCGGACCCGGTCGTCGTCTCGGCGCTGGAGAAGCTGCTCATTCTGCACGCGGACCACGAGCAGAACTGTTCGACCTCCACCGTGCGTCTGGTCGGCTCCTCGCAGGCGAACATGTTCGCCTCGATCTCCGCCGGTATCTCGGCGCTGTGGGGGCCCCTGCACGGTGGCGCCAACCAGTCGGTGCTGGAGATGCTCGAGGGCATCCAGGCCAACGGTGGCGACGTCGACTCCTTCATCAGCAAGGTGAAGAACAAGGAGGACGGCGTCCGCCTGATGGGCTTCGGCCACCGGGTGTACAAGTCCTTCGACCCGCGCGCCAAGATTATTAAGGCCGCGGCCCACGATGTGCTGTCCTCGCTCGGCAAGTCCGACGAGCTGCTCGACATCGCGCTCAAGCTGGAGGAGCACGCGCTCTCCGACGAGTACTTCGTCTCGCGCAACCTCTACCCCAACGTGGACTTCTACACCGGTCTGATCTACCGGGCCATGGGCTTCCCGAGCGAGATGTTCACGGTGCTCTTCGCGATCGGCCGGCTGCCGGGCTGGATCGCCCAGTGGCACGAGATGATCAAGGAGCCGGGTTCCCGCATCGGCCGCCCGCGCCAGATCTACACCGGCGAGGTCCTGCGCGACTTCGTCCCGGCCGAGGGCCGCTGAGCCCCGGACCACCCCCCCCCGCATCACCCCGGGCCCTCTCGGCCGGTTGCCTTCGCCCCGACTGCCGCGCTTTCGCACAGAGCGCGGGGTCCGGGGCGATTTGCTTGCCCGGACGCGGTACTGCCCGGGTTTACTGCTTGGGCCGGACGCGTCCGGACATGCGAGAAGCGCCCCGCCATCGATCCCCCCACGGGCCGACAGCGAGGCGCTTCCCATATCCCGGAGCGGATTCCCCCCACGGGATCCGGCCGGGCGTTCTGTGGGAGCCGAAGCTCCTGGGTGTTCCTCGGGTACTGCGTGTCCTGCGCTTGCCTCTCGTACAGCCGTCCTCGTACAGCCTGCCTGCCGGCGGTCTGCCGGGGTACGTACCGACGGGAGGGCCGCTCAAAGCTCCCCGGTGCACGTGCCCCGGCCAACGCTTGCCCCGGAGCGTCCCCCAAGACCCTCCGTCGGATGTCCCCCAAGACATCCCTTGGCATCGCACTCTTAGACTCGCGAACCCACCGAATGGTTACCCCATAATCGATGTGATCTGGATCTCTTTGTGGAAGTTACGTGAAGGACCTCAAGCGCAGGCTGTTCGTTACGACGAAGACCGAGGAGAAGGCCATCGCCGCTCCCGCAATCATAGGGTTGAGCAGGCCAAATGCCGCAAGGGGTAGAGCGGCAACGTTGTAACCGAATGCCCAGAAAAGGTTGCCCCTGATGGTGGCCAGGGTGCGCCGGGAGAGCCGGATGGCGTCGGCGGCCACCTTGAGATCTCCACGAACGAGCGTCAGATCGCTCGCCTCGATGGCCGCGTCGGTGCCGGTGCCCATCGCCAGACCGAGGTCGGCGGTGGCCAGTGCGGCGGCGTCGTTGACCCCGTCGCCGACCATCGCGACGGCACGTCCCTCGGCCTGCAACCCCTTGATGACGTGCGCCTTCTCCTCGGGAAGCACCTCGGCCCGGACCTCGTCGATCCCGACCGCGCGGGCCACCGACTCTGCCACGGCGCGGTTGTCGCCGGTGAGCAGGATGGGTGTGAGGCCGAGTGCGCGGAGCTTCGTGATGGCTTCGGCGCTGGTGTCCTTGACGGCGTCGGCGACTTCGAGGACGGCGCGTGCTTCGCCGTCCCAGGCGACGGTGATCGCTGTGCGGCCTGCGGTCTCCGCCTCGGCCTTGCGGCGCGCGAGTTCGTCGGGGAGGTGGATTTCCCACTGGGCGAGCAGTTGTTCGCGGCCGACGAGGACGGCGTGGCCCTCGATGACGCCCTGGACGCCGAGTCCGGGGACGTTGGTGAAGTCCTCGGGGGTGGGGAGTGGTGCGCCGGTGCGTTCGGCGGCTCCGGTGGCGACGGCCTGGGCGATGGGGTGTTCGGAGGCGTGTTCGAGGG